>NZ_LSJT01000007.1:0-10965 GCF_001556795.1 Dermacoccus sp. CCH2-D9 | reverse complement strand
GCTGCTCGAAGCCGGAGGGTTCAGACCCGCGCTACACCCTCATTCGTGAAGAGCCTGCAAGCCCCGTCCTGCGTGCGGGTCGTGACCAGAGCGTCATGACTGGCCACCCTTGAACGCGTTGCAGATGTACTGCGCCGATCCTCCATGGGGGGAAGAGCTGCGTAACGCTGCCTGCCGCCACGCCGATGTACCACACGGTACGACGCATGCCCGCGCGGTCGAGGAGGTGTCATGGATCAGCTGCTCCACCTCGCCCGTGCGCGCCGGGCGCTCGCCGCCGCCGGGTGCATCGGCGCCCTCGTCTTCACCGCCGCACCGACGGCCGAAGGGGGCCGCACCCTTCAGGCGGCCGGCGCCAACCCGACGTCACGCACCGGGGTGCTCATCGAACCCTCCGACGATGGGGACGAAGCGCACTTCTGCACCGCCTCGGTCGTCCACAGTGAGAGCAAGGACGTCATCATGACGGCCGCGCACTGCCTCGGCGGCAAGTCCGACGACCTCGTGTTCGTCCCGCAGTACTCGGGTGGGGCTCGCCCGTTGGGCACGTGGAAGGTGAAGGCCGCGTTCCTCGACTCCGCATGGATGGAGAATCAGGATCCCGACGCCGACGTCGCGTTCTTGAGCATCGAGACGCACGGCAGCGGCAAGAACGTCCAGCACATCGAGGACGCCACGGGCGCCTACGAGCTGGAGGTCGGGCGCTCCCGCGCGGCCGGCAAACCAGTCTCCGTCCAGTCGTACAACAACGACTCCGACATGCCGATCGTCTGCCAGACCACCGTTCTCGACGACGACAACGACCCCGTCTTCCACTGCGACGGCTACTCGACGGGCAGCAGCGGCTCGCCGTGGGTCACGACCGTGACGAGCAAGGGCCACAGCGAGCAGCAGGTCATCGGCCTCATCGGCGGCCATCATCAGGGCGGCTGCTACACGCACACGTCCTACAGCCCGGCGTTCGACTCGCGCGATCTCGTGCTGCTCGCCCGCGCCGACGCCGGTGGCGCCGGCGACACGGCCCCCACGCCCGGCGACGACGGCTGCTGACACGCCGCGTCTCACCACGGCCTGCTCGCCTGGCAACCCGCTGATCGCGCATCTTCCGAGACGCGCGAACTGACGACCGTCACCCGATGACGATGCCCTGCGCCGCTGCGACGGCGAGCGCCGCGTCGACGTCCATGCGGGTCTGCGCGAAGCGTGCCTGGGCGAGATCGATGCCGTCGACGCGGGCGCCGCGCAGGTCGGCGTCCCGTAGGTCGGCCCCGCGCAGGGTGGCGCCGCTGAGGTCGGCGTCGGCGAAGACCGTTCTGCGCAGGGACGATTCGCTGAGGTCGGCGTCGCTGAGGCGGGCGCCGGTGAAGTCGAGGCCGTCGAGTGTCTGCTGACGCATCGTCACCATCGCCCACTGCCCGCCGACGATCGTCGTGTCGCGCCACCCGCAGTCGGCGAACGTCGAACCGGTCATCTTGCAGCCGTCGAGCGTCGTCATCGCGAACGAGCAACCGCTCAGTGTGGCGCCGGTGAACGCGACCCGCTCGAGTGTGGTGTCGTTGAAGCGGCAGTCGAACAGGGCGCATCCTTCGAACGTCACGTCGACAAGGTCCTTCTCCGTGAAGTCGCACGCCGTGAACCGACAGTCGACGAAGCGGGCCCCGTCGAGGTCGCGCTCGTAGAAGTCGATCCCGACGAACCGTTCGCCGCGCGTCGTGTCACTCATGCGTCCATGCTCGCATCGCGCGCCGCGCATCCATCGCAAGGATGACGCAGGCTCCGTCGCGCGGATGAATCCTCGGTGCCGGGAGGATGAGATGACACGCCGATGCGGCCTGACGCGGCGTGAGCCTCCTAGGGTTGAGACCATGATCACAGTAGAGGGGTTGACCAAGGTCTACGGGAACACCGTGTCGGTCGACAACGTCAGCTTTCAGGCCAAGCCGGGTCGTGTGACCGGCTTCCTCGGCCCGAACGGCGCTGGCAAGTCGACGTGCATGCGGATGATGACGGGGCTGACACCGCCGACGCGGGGTCACGCCACCATCCTCGGCAAGGACTACAGCAAGCTCGATAACCCGGGCCGCCACGTCGGCGTCCTGCTCGACGCGAGCGCGCAGCACGTCGGACGCACCGGGCACGAGGTGCTGACGATCGGCGCGAAGACGATGGGGCTGCCCGCCGACCGAGTCACCGAGATCCTCGACGTCGTCGGCCTGACGCCTGCGGAGGCGAAGCGACGCGTCGGCGACTACTCGCTCGGCATGCGTCAGCGCCTCGGCATCGGGCACGCGCTGCTCGGCGACCCGGACGTGCTCATCCTCGACGAGCCCGCGAACGGTCTCGACCCGGCCGGCATCCGCTGGATGCGCGGGCTGTTGCGCTCGTACGCGGAGCGCGGCGGAACCGTGCTGCTGTCGAGCCACCTGCTGCACGAGGTCGAGCAGGTCGCCGACGACCTCGTCATGATCGGACGCGGACGCATCGTGCGTCAGGGCTCGAAGCAGGAGCTGCTGCGCGGTGCGGGCACGAACGCCGCGAGCACCGACGACGCCGCCCTCGCCTCCGCCCTGCAGGCCGCCGGAATCCCGGTGCAGCGCACCCAGACCGGCATCCACACGCCCGCCGAACCCATCGACGTCGGCCGCGTGGCCGCGCAGCACGGCATCGTGCTCGTCCAGCTCGGCGCCGCCGGTGGTGCGGGCCTCGAAGAGATGTTCCTCAACCTCACCGCCGCCGACTCCCGGGAGGTCGCACGATGAGCACACCGATCAACCCCAACCAGCCGCAGCAGCGTCAGCCGCAGGGCGCGCCGTCGGGACCGCCGCAGATGCAGGGCGCGCCGACAGGGCGCCCCGGCATGCAGCCGCTGTATGCGGGCGGCCCGGGCGGTGGTGTGCTGGATTCGGCCGCGCCGACGCACGCTCGCCTGCCCAAGCGTCTCGGTGACGCCGGCAAGTCGACGCCGATCGGCTTCGGCCAACTGCTCGCCGTCGAGCTGCGCAAGCTGACGGACACCCGCGCCGGCACGTGGCTCATGGCCATCACCGCGTTGCTCATCGTGCTCGCCTCCGCCCTGGTGGCGTACACCGAGCGCGACGGCGTGAAGTTCTTCGACCTCATCGGCGCCACCCTTATCCCGATGAACTATCTCGTGCCGATCCTGGGCATCCTCGCGGTGACGAGCGAGTGGTCACAACGCACCGGGCTCATCACGTTCACCCTCGAACCGCGACGGGGGCGCGTCGTGCTCGCGAAGCTGGCGGCGACGCTCCTCACAGCGGTCACGGCGACGATCGTCGCGCTGGCCGTGGCGGCCGGGCTGACGCTGCTCGTCGGCTCCCTCGGCAGCGGGGACGCCGATTGGCACATGAAGGGCACGGCCTACGCGACGTTGTTCGCCTACATGCTGCTGCAGGCGGGCATGGGCGTCGCGTTCGGTCTTCTCATCCAGAACACGCCCGGTGCGATCTGCGCGTTCCTGTTCATCCCGATCGTCGTCTCCCTGTTCAACCTGGCCGGCGAATGGGGCCAGAAGGCGGCCGAGTGGGTCAACCCGCAGCAGTCGATGGCACCCCTCATCGACGGCTCCGTGAGCGGCGACCAGTGGGGCAAGCTCGCCGTCACGCTCGCGCTGTGGCTCGTGCTGCCGATGGTGCTCGGTTTCGTCCGCCTCACCAAGCGTGAGGTCAAGTCGGCCTGACGTGCTCGACATGACGAACGGGGCCGGTTCCTTCCTGGTGAAGGAGCCGGCCCCGCTCGTTCGTCCTCGGTGGACGCCGTCACTCGCGATCAGCGGGTCGCCCACGTGGTCATAGCGCCTACCGGGCACCAGCGCCCACCGGGCACCAGTGCTCGCCGCACCTGAGCGGATGCCCTCGAGCGTCAGCTCATCGCTGCAGCGAGGTGCGCCCATTCGTCAGCGCTGACGTTGCCGCCCGTCACGACGACGGCGGCGGTGCCGGAGCTTCGGGCGTTGAGGCCGGTCGTGCCGTGCTGGGTGCCCTGCCGCGCGACGAGACCGGCGAGTGCGGCAGCGCCCGCGCCCTCGGCGAGCACCCGCGCGTGACGGGCGAGAAGCGTTGCAGCGGCGTCGATCTCGTCGTCGGTGACGAGGTCGAAGCCCTGCAGGCCGAGACTGCCGGCGCCGCCTGCGTCGCCGCGCATGATGCTCTGCGGCGTCTCGAAACCGTGCGCCGTCGCGAGGCCGCTGACGCGCGTCGTCGCGGGGCGGCTCTGCATGAAGCCACTCGTCCACGAGTCGTACGCGGCCGTCGCGCCGTCGGACTGCACGCCGATGACGCGCACGTGCGGGGCGATCGCGTCGCGTACGAGGCACGCGCCGGCGGCGCCGGAGCCGCTGCCGATCGGCACGTAGATCTCGTCGATGCCCGGGTTCGACTGCAGCAGTTCGAGATACGCCGTCGCGTGGCCGTGGATGATCGCCGGGTCATTGCCCGGATTGACGAACCGCATGCCGCTCGTCTCCGCGAGGTGGCGGGCGTGAGCGGATTCCTCGGCGAGCGTCGGGCCCTCGATGACGACGTCGGCGCCGAGGGCGCGCACCGCGTCGACCTTGACGCTCGGCGCGCACGCGGGCATGACGATGACGGCGCGCGTCCCGGCCACGCGTGCCGCGAACGCGATCGACTGCGCGTGGTTTCCCGTGGAACAGGTGACGAGACCGGCGGAACGCTCGTCGGTGTCGAGACGGCTCGCGAGCGTGAGGCCGCCACGCACCTTGAACGAGCCCGTCGGGTTCATGTTCTCGTGCTTGACGACGACATCGCGGCCCACCGCGTCACTCAGTGCCGCGTACCGCCACGTCGGCGTGGGCACGAGGTGTGCAGCGAGGGCCTCGGCTGCGGCGAGGACGCCGTCGAAGGAGACGACCGGGGTCGCCGAGCCGGTGTCGCCGGTGCCGCCAGTGGCAGGTGCGGCGCGGGTGGGCTCGACGGGCTGCATGTGCGGGGCCGACACGAGGTCGTGCGGCGCAGCGGTTTCGCGGGTTGGCGGCGGCAGGATCGGCATGCCTCCAGCGTGCGCGACGGCGAATCATCCGTCCAATACATGCAATCACTTGATCGCATCGATAGCGCCGATACATTGAGGGGGTGGAGATGAAACGCCTCGAAGCCCTCGTCGCGCTCGCCCGGGAAGGAACGGTGAGCGCGGCGGCGACGGCTCTGGGCTGCGGGCAACCGACGGTCTCGCACCACCTGCGCCGACTCGAGGAGGAGACCGGCGCCGTGCTCGTGCAGCACGTCGGGCGCGGGGTGCGGTTGACGCCCGACGGCGCGCGTCTGGCGGCGCGCGGCGAGGAGATCCTCGGCCTGTTGCGGCGCGCCGAGGTGGAACTCGACACCATGACCACGCTCGCCGCAGGGCACGTGCGCCTCGCGGCCTTCCCCTCTGCCTGCAGCACGATCGTGCCGCGGCTGCTCCTGACGCTCGCCGACACGGCACCTGGTCTGACGTTCGACATCGTCGAGGTCGAACCGCCGGAAGCCGCCGCGTTGCTGCGCTCGGGGCAGGTCGACGTCGCCATCACGTTCGCCTATTCCGGGCAGCACTTCGACGACGACGTCACCGTCGAGCACCTCGGGTGGGACGCGTTGCACCTCGTCGAGCCGTTTCGTTCGGTTGGCGGCACGATCGCGGAGGGGCGCGCCTGCGGCGAGAGGGAAGCGACGGGCCTGCGGCCGGAAGAACTGCGAAGGTTCTCCGACGGCCGGTGGATCGCGGGGTGCGAGCGCTGCCGCACAGGGCTGCTCGACCTGTGCGCCTCCGTCGGAGTCGAGCCCGACATCGGCTTCGCCAGTGACGACGTCGTCGCCGTACAAGCTCTCGTGGCAGCGGGTTTCGGGGTGACGTTGCTATCTGCACTCGCGCTCGCGGGCCACCGCAACCCAGGCGTCGTCACGCACCCCGTTGTCGGCGCGGGCCGAGAACTGCACGTCGCGACGTACGGCGCACCGCCGCGCCCGGCCGCCGTCGAGGAGGTCGTGCAGACGCTGCTCGGCCTGTCGTGGAGCGCGTGACGAAAGGTTGAGCCGTGTCTCGACGGCGCGTCGATCGTGAGGGTCTGCAGTGATCGGTAGCGCGGCGCTCATTGCCCGAGAACGCGTCGTGCCTGACGCGTTTCTGGACGATGTTCGGACGCGCTGGGCGTCAGGGCGGGCCATCCAGGCCGAAGACTCCGCCGAACGGATCGACGAGCTGGCAGATGCTGCGCCCGCCGCCGATCGTGAGCGGCCCCCGATGATGCTCGGCTCCCGCATCGAAGCGCCTCGCGGTGGGTGCGCAGATCGCCCGTCGCGACCATGCCGCCGTCGCCGACGAATGTGACCGTGAATCGCAGATGTACACACAGCCGTCGGCCTGAGAACTCGGTGCGCCGCGAGGGGGGCGGGTCGTTCACGCGATGTTCATGCGGCCCGCTGTTGGACATGGCGACCAGAGGCGCTAATATGGAGTCATTCCAGTTAAGGAATGCTTGCGGCGGCGCCACGCTCGCCGCCGATCCCCAACGCGAAGGAGCATGACGTGTCGCTCATCAACACGACCATCAAGCCGTTCAAGGCCACCGCTTTCAAGCAGGGCGAATTCGTCGAGGTCTCCGAGGCCGACGTCGCCGACAAGTGGAGCATCTTCTTCTTCTACCCGGCCGACTTCACGTTCGTCTGCCCGACCGAGCTCGGCGACCTCGCCGACTACTACGACGAGCTGCAGAAGCTCGGCGTGGAGGTCTTCTCCGTCTCCACCGACACCCACTTCACGCACAAGGCGTGGCACGGCTCGTCCGAGACGATCGCCAAGATCGACTACGCGATGATCGGCGACCCGACGCTGCAGATCTCCCGCAACTTCGAGATCCTGCGTGAGGACGAGGGCCTCGCCAACCGCGGCACCTTCCTCGTCGACCCCGACGGCGTCATCCAGTTCACCGAGGTCACCTCCGAAGGCATCGGCCGCAACGCCGCCGAGCTCGTCCGCAAGGTCAAGGCCGCCCAGTACATCCGCAACCACCCGGGCGAGGTCTGCCCCGCCAAGTGGGAAGAGGGCGCCGAGTCGCTCACGCCGTCGCTGGACCTCGTCGGCAAGATCTGAGTTCAGCCCTTTGCAGGCTCAGACTGAACTCAGCTGTGCCCTCTTGACCTGACTCCTCAATGCTCACACTGGAGGCTTCGCAAGCTCAGCCTCCAGGCTCGCGTGATCGTCGCCAGGTCGTAGCCGGTCGCCGCCTCGCCGTGATCACCGAACGAGTTCGCACGCTCACTCGTTCGCCTCCGACGGCGGGGCGGCGCCCGGCCTGGCGTGATCGCCTGAGAGCTGGCCCCACGTGGAGACTTTTTCTGCTCTCAACTGTGGGGGCTCATGCTGCTGGCAGCGCCCGCCCGCTTGAGGAGTGAAACTCGGCATGGCGGAGTTTCAGTCCGCAACGCCCCGGTCGAGCACCGAAACCCTGCAATGCAGAGTTTTGGCCCTCAGGCCGCGGGTGGAGGGTGACGAGAACGCCCCCAAGGCTCTCGTCCCTCTCCACTCGTGACCTGCCCCGCCCCGGTCGCCCGTGTGGGCTCACAAGACCTTCTCGCCAGACCTTCTCTCCACAGATTCTTGACACACCGCCCCGTTCGGGCCAACCCGTACCTTTTTCGTCCCCTCGCCGACACCAGGAGGCACCCCATGGCCGTTCTCGACGCCAACATGACAGCCCAGCTGCAGCAGCTGCTCGGCAACCTTCGTGAACCGATCGTGCTGCGCGCCAGCCTCGACGACTCCGACAAGTCGAAGCAGACCGAAGAGCTCCTCAAGGAGATCGAGGCGCTGCACGACAAGGTGAGCTACGAGCGCAGCGACGACAACGAGCGTCGGCCGAGCTTCGAGATCGCTCGCGCCGGCACGGACGTCGGCGTCCACTTCGCGGGCCTGCCGATGGGGCACGAGTTCACGTCGCTCGTCCTCGCGTTGTTGCAGGTCGGCGGCCACCCCGTCAAGATCAGTGACGAGCAGGCGCAGCAGATCCGTGACATCGAGGGCACGTTCCACTTCGAGACGTACATGTCGCTGACGTGCCAGAACTGCCCCGACGTCGTGCAGGCGCTCAACGCGATGAGCGTGCTCAACCCGAACATCCACCACATCGCGATCGAGGGCGGCGCGTTCCAGGACGAGATCGAGGCGCGCGACATCAAGGCCGTCCCGACGGTCTACCTCAACGGTGAGGTCTTCGGCCAGGGCCGCATGACCGTCGAAGACTTCATCAGCAAGCTCGACACCGGCGCCGACGCGAAGGCTGCGGCGAAGCTCAGCGAGAAGGAGCCGTTCGGCGTCCTCGTCATCGGTGGTGGCCCCGCGGGCGTCGCGGCCGCGATCTACACCGCACGCAAGGGCATCCGCACCGGCCTCGTCGCCGAGCGCATCGGCGGCCAGGTGCTCGACACGAACGCCATCGAGAACTTCATCTCGATGCCGTACACGGAGGGCCCCAAGCTCGCCGCCGCGCTCGAGGCGCACCTGCACGAGTACGAGATCGACGTGATGAAGGCGCAGAAGGTCGCGTCCATCACCGACGAGGACGGCCTCAAGAAGGTCGTCACCGAGACGGGCGCCGAACTGCGCGCCAAGCAGGTCATCATCGCGACGGGTGCCCGCTGGCGTCGCATGGGCGTTCCGGGCGAGGAAGAGTACCGCAACAAGGGCGTCACCTTCTGCCCGCACTGCGACGGTCCGCTGTTCAAGGGCAAGAGCGTCGCCGTCATCGGTGGCGGCAACTCCGGCGTCGAGGCTGCGATCGACCTGGCGGGCGTCGTCGGGCACGTCACCGTCGTCGAGTTCCTCGATACGATGCGCGCCGACGACGTGCTGCAGCGCAAGCTGAAGTCGCTGCCCAACGTCGACATCATCCTGTCGGCCGCGACGAGTGAGGTCGTCGGCGACGGCAAGGGCGTCACCGGCCTGACGTACACCGACCGCGAGACCAACGAGAGCAAGAGCATCGACGTCGAGGGCGTGTTCGTCCAGATCGGCCTGCTGCCGAACACCGAGTTCCTCCACGGTGTCGTCGACCTCAACGAGCGCAAGGAGATCGTCATCTCCGACCGCGGTGCGACGTCCGACCCGGCCATCTTCGCCGCCGGCGACGTCACGACCGAGCCGTACAAGCAGATCGTCGTCGCCGAAGGCTCCGGCGCGACGGCCGCACTCGGCGCGTTCGACGCGAGCATCCGCGGCTGATCCGTCAGCGTGTTTCACGTGAAACACCCCGCCCCTCCGTGCGAGGGTTGGGGTGTTTCCAGCGCATCCACTGGAAAGCCTGGAGGTTTGCCGTGGCTGCCTGCGCGGTCGTCGGATCGGTGGCGGCCATCACCTCCAGTCCCTGGCTCGGGCTGGCCGGCGGGGTGTCCTGGGGCCTGCGCCTCGCCGGGCTGACGTGCGTCGGCGCTGCCGTGGTGGGCACGCTCGCGGGCGGAAGATCCCCTCGGGGAGCGCCTTGAACCGATGACGGTCCCGTCCGGCCAGGGGCAGCGATCGTCGTGCCGCCGCCCGCGCGTCGATAACGAACAGGTCACGCCTGGTTGCTACCGTGTTGCGTCATTCGATCCACGCCGGGAAGCCCTGGAGGCACCATGCTCGAGCAGCTGCAGCTCATCCTCAAGGCGCTTCCCTGGACAGGCCCGGCCGTGCTCGGCGGGTTCGTCCTCGCGCTGCTGACGACGTTGCTCTTCCCGACGCGCCGCTCACGCGCCGATCGGCTCGGGTTCGCGCTGCTGACGTGGTGTCTCGTCGTCGCGGCCGTCGTGACGTTGAGCCCGGTCAAGAACGACTACTTCGGGGTGCCGACGACGGGCTGCGACTGGTCGGTATGGCGGCCTCTCGCCCGTGAGTACTGGTTCAGCGCCGGCTCGCGGCCCCCGAACGTGTGGCTGTTCCTGCCTGCGGGCGTCGGCGTCATGCTGCTCGACGGCGTGTGGCGCAAGATCCTCGGCGTCATGGTGTTGTTCGCGCTGCCGCCGGGAATCGAGACGTTGCAGGATCTCTACCCCGAACTCAAGCGCAGTTGCTCGAGCCAGGACGTCGTCGACAACTGGACGGGTCTAGCGCTCGGCCTGACGCTCGGGCTCGTGCTGGCGATCCTCCTCGCGATCGTGCGTACCATCTCGCGCGCCTCACGGGGTCGGCGTGAGCGCCGCGCGGGAGTGCTCGACGGTGGTTCTGCGCAAGGTGCGCACCCGGCGGACGCTCGCACCGACGAGCGTCTCGACGACGCATCGCGCGCCGGCGAGCGTCCCCTCCCGCTCGGTGGCCGCGCCGACAGTCGCCAGTACGACGACTTCGGTGACTTCGACGACACGCCCAGCTCGACGCGGTGGTACGAGCGCTCGGGTGAAGCCGCCGTCGACCACACCCCGCCCTACGGCACGTCACGCGACGAGGCCCGGACGCAGGCCATGCGCCCCGGACGTGCCGGTCGAGACGTCGGCACGTCCGGGGCGAGCGCGCCGCGTCACGGGCGCGGCGGAGACGACGACACCGAGATCATTCGGCGCACATGACCCCGAACAAGGGGACGAACGAAGCCAGGCGACCGTCGCAGGTCCGCCCCACCGGCCCGGCCATGCCAGCTGACAGCGACCGCGGTTCGACCGGCTACCTCGCGCGCGTGCGTCAGGGATGGAGTCGGCTGACACCGCGCCAGGCGTTCGACGAGCAGCAGCGTGGGGCCGTCATCGTCGACACGCGGACGGCGGAGCATCGCGCCGAGAGCGCGAACATCCCGGGTGCGCTCGTCATCGACCGCACGGTGCTCGAGTGGCGTCTTGATCCGAGCAACGCGTGGCGCATCCCGGAGGCGAGCAGCTGGGAGACGCGATACATCGTCATCTGCCGCCACGGTTTCTCCTCGAGCGTCGCGGCGCGGGCGCTTCAGGACGTCGGGCTCGTCAACGCGACCGACGTCATCGGCGG
>NZ_LSJT01000069.1:0-27803 GCF_001556795.1 Dermacoccus sp. CCH2-D9 | reverse complement strand
CGATTCGGTCTACCTGACGCGCACGACGCGCGACGCCGACGAGGCACGTCGCTGGTTCGAGCAGTTCGAGGGCGCGGGGCTCGACGGCGTCGTCGCGAAGCGTCGCTCCGACGTCTACGAGCCGGGCAAGCGCACGATGCTCAAGATCAAGCACAAGCGCACGGCCGAAGCCGTCGTCGTCGGTTATCGCGTGCACAAGAGCGGCGATGGCGTCGGATCGCTGCTGCTCGCGCTCGCCGACGCGGACGGCAAGTTGCACAACGTCGGGGGCGTCAGCGCGTTCACGGCGGCGCGACGGCGCGAACTCGTCGACGAACTCGACCCGCTCGTCGTGCGCGACGCCGACGGCAACGCCGCGCACGGTGAGACGGATCGCTCACGCTTCAGCAGCTCGAAGGACGTCTCGTTCGTGCCCCTTCGCCCCGAACGCGTCGTCGAGGTCGCGTTCGATCAGTTGGAGGGCAACCGCTTCCGTCATGCCGTGACGTTCCTGCGCTGGCGCCCCGACCGCGAGCCGACTTCCTGCACTCTCGAGCAGGTTGAACGCGCCCCCGACTATGACCTCGGAGAGGTGCTGCGACGCGGCTGACCCGCCGCGCCTGGTTCGCCGTCACGCCCGTTCGTCGTCACGCCCAGCGCCCCGGCATCCCCGTCGTCATCGCTCCCCCGTCGTCCCTACTCCCCTGACGACGACCGTTCTGCGATTCCTGTCCCCTTCGCGAATCCCGTTTCCTTTCTCGATTTGCGTCCACATCTGCGATCTTCGTCCACATTCTCAAGCCAGCAGGTCCCAACGGACGCCGGCGTGAATATGGACGAAGATCGCAGATGTGTACAGGCGAGCGCGTCAGCCCGCCAGCGCGATGTTCTCGTCGACGACGGGCTTGTCGGCCTTCTTGCCGAAGCGCTGCTGCGCCGCCTGCTTGCTGATGCCGAGGCTCTCGCCGATCTGGGCCCACGAGTCGCCCTTGGCGCGACGCTCGGCGACGACCCACTTGATCGTGTCGGACATGAGGTTGTTGAGCATGGCGAGCCCCTCGAGCTCGTCCTTGGTGAACAGGTGCGTCTGCACCCGGAAGCCCTCCATGATGCGCGCGGCCGCCTCTTCGACGGACTTCTCGGAGATTCCGCGCAGTTCCTGGGGCAGGGGCTTACTGATCTTGGGCATGCCCTGAGGCTAGGTCGCGCAGCAGGGCGTGTCAATTAGAGTTGACTGGGTCACAGAGCCGCACCCCATCGAATACTCCACGCACCCCTACGGCTGTCGCGCATCACATCGCGCGACCGCGAGCAACCTCGCCGCTGGGCTCGACGTGGCAACGCACGCGTCGCACGACTACGTCGCTCGCGGCGCCTCCCAGATGACGTGTTCGACGGGTCGCGATCGTGCTGGCGGTCGCTGAGCTACAGCCCCACGCGCTCCGCCACCCGCGCTGACGCCGGGTTGTTCGTCGCCATGACGGCGACGAGCGGCGCGTCAGGCCCCTGGCGCAGCGCCCATTCGACGACGGCGCTGGCGGCCTGGGCCGCGTAACCCGGGCCCCAGTGGTCGGAGTCGAAGCGGTAGTAGAGGTTGAGCACGGGCTCGCCACCGAGGTCACGCAGCTCTACGCCTCAGAAACCGACGACCTCGCCCGTGTCGTCGACGACGGCTGCGTACCCAAACCCGTGCTGACGCCAGTGCGCGCGCCACGACGCGATGAGGTCGACGGCCTCGGAGGCCGCCTTCATGCGCCCCGACGGCAGATGGGCATACGTCCGCGGATCCCCGTGGATGCGCCAGCACGCGTCGACGTCGGCGTCCGAGGGCTCGCGCGGCACGCGTCGACGTCGGCGTCCAACGGCTCGCGCAGCACGAGCCGCTCGGTCTCGAGCCACGGCGTCACGGCGCGTCTTTCTTGGCGCGGCTCGGCTGCACGCGCGGCGGCTCACCGGGCATTTTCGGGTAATCGGGCGGAAACGGCAGCTCGGGCAGGCCGCGTTCGACGTCGGCGTCCCACAGCGCGATGGCCGCGTCGACGTCACCGACATGGTCGTTCATCGACTCCCCCGGCGCCCGCGCCCATGCGTCACCGTCCGCAGCGACGATGCCGGGCACGGTGCGCACCGTGAAGTCGGACGGCGTGACGTCACGCAGCTGCGACCACGCCACCGGCATCGAGACCGGCGCACCCGGCAGCGGCCGCGGCGAATACGCCGCGGCGATCGTCCGGTCGCGGTTCGCCTGGTTGAAGTCGACGAACACCTTCTCGCCGCGCAGCTCCTTCCACCACTCCGTCGTCACCAGATCGGGCAGCCGACGCTCCAACTCGCGCGCAATGCCGATGACACCGTGACGCACGTCGAGGAACTCCCGCGTCGGCGCGATGCGTGCATACACATGGACGCCACGGTTGCCGGACGTCTTGACGAACGGTGTGAACCCCAGCGACTCCATGAGCTCCTTGAGCGCGAACGCCGCCTCGACGGCATCAGCGAAATCGCGCCCCGGCTGCGGGTCGAGGTCGATGCGCAGCTCGTCAGGATTGTCGTTGTTCTCGGCGCGCACGGGCCACGGATGAAACGTCACCGTGTTCATCTGCACGCACCAGGCGAGCATCGCGGGCTCGTCGAGGACGAGCTGCTCGTGCGCCCGGGCGCTCGGGTACGTGCACATCACACTGCGCGCGTAACTCGGCGCACCCTTGGGCGGGTTCTTGCTGAAGAACGGCTTGTCCGCCAGCCCCTTCGGGTAACGCTCCAACGCGACAGGCCGATCGCCGCTCCAGCGCAGAAACGGCTCGGCCACGGCGAGCACATACTCGACGAGGTCGAGCTTCGTCACCCCGTCGTCGGGATAGACGACGCGATCGGGACTCGACACCCTGACGGTGCGCTCCTCGCCGTCGGGGCCGGGAATCTCGAGGGTCACTGCGGTGGACGCCATGCTCGAAGCGTAGGCGACAGATGCCCGCCCCGCGTTGCCTCGCCCCACTCGCCTTGGCAGGGTTGAGGCATGCCGTCCCCCTCCGCCTCCCGCGTAAGCGAGCCCGACCTGGGCCCGTTCTTCCGCGTGGATGCCATGACGCCGGGGGCGGATTGGCGGCCCCTCGGCGCCGACCTCGCGTCCCGTGGCGCCCTGGGCGCGTGGATCGACCGAGCTCGCGAGCGGACGGCCGCTGCCGGTTCTCTTCACTCCGATGATGTCGACGTCCGCGCGCTCGGCGCCGTGCTGCACCTCGGGGTGTGTGCGCGGGTGCTGTCGCCGTGGATCGCGTCGGCGCTGAGAGGAACATCCCCGGGGCACTCGACGGGCGCCGACGTCCCCACGCTCGACCAACTGTTCTGGCAGGACGACGGCACGACGACGTTTCCGCTGGCACTCGCCCCCGAATGGAGTGCCCGGCCGGTGGCCGCCACCCCCGTCGCGCACGCCGCCAGCGACGCGAGCGTCGCCGTCAACACGAGCGTCGATCACTTCGCCCGCGCCCTCGTCGATCGACTGGCAATTCCACTGACGTCGACCGCGCTGACGCCGTCAGCTCCGATTGCCTGGGGCAACGTGGCGTCGGCGCTCCATGGCGCGGCGCGCACCGTCGTCAGGGTCGATCCCGGCCAGTCGACGGCGGTGAGACAGATCGCCGATGCCTGCCTCACGGCACTGACCGCAGCCCGTGGCCGACCACTGACCGACGGCCGCATCGGGACAGGGAGCTTTCGCCGTCACAGCTGCTGTCAGCTCTATCGGCTGCCGGGCAACTCACGCGACACGGTCTGCGGCGACTGCGTCCTGCGGGAACGAACCGGAGCCCAACATGGTTGACGCTGACGTGGGCCCGAATCGTATGTCAGGCCGCCCCCTGCTCGGGGGACGCTGCCAGCGCCAGCAAAAGGGCTCACCGCTCCACCAACCATGACTCAACACCCCACGGCCCGCCACTCGGCGGCGCCGACGCCCTCGTCCAGGAGGTTCTTCGATGAGCGACCCGACAACCCCGACGTCCGAGCAGGACTGGCGAGCCACGCTCTCCCCCGCCGAGTACGCCGTCCTGCGCGAGGGCGGCACCGAGCCGGCCTTCCGTGGCGAGTACACCGACACCGAGACAGAGGGCGTCTACGCGTGCCGCGCCTGCGGCGCCGAACTGTTCACGAGCCGCGAGAAGTTCCACAGCGGATGCGGCTGGCCCGCGTTCTTCGCGCCCGCCGATGCTGACAACGTCCGTCTGATCGAGGATCGCAGCCACGGCATGATACGCACCGAGGTGCGCTGCGCGAAGTGCGACAGCCACCTCGGCCATGTGTTCCGCGGTGAAGGTTTTTCGACGCCGACCGACGAGCGCTACTGCATCAACTCGATCAGCATGACGCTGCGGCCCGCCACGAACTGACGGTCGCCACGCCCGATCCTGACGTAGCCCCAACCCTGCCGCGGAGGATCTGCTCGAAAATTACGCATCTGCACGAGGAATGTGCCGCACACTCCTCGTGCAGATGCGCATTTCTCGTGCAGTTTGCGTCACCGCGCCCTGTCCGCCGGCCCACGCGCGAGCACGAGCGGCGCTCCAATCTCAGACCGCCCGCTCCCGCGCGACGCGATACGAGCGCACGAGCATCTCGGCGGCACGTCGCCCCTCCTCGAGGGCGTCCTCGTACGGTTCGCGAAGCATGAGCGCGAGCGTCCCGGCGTAGATCGTCATGAGCGCTGACGCCAGGTGCGGCGCCGCCGCCCCTGCAACGGGTTCGCTGTACGCCAGCAGCCTGTCGCGCAGTAGCGCCGTTTCCTCCTCGAGCACGGCGCGCAGATCCGGGCCAGGGTTGACGATGGCGGCGCTCGTCCCGCTGAACGCGCACCACCGCTCGGGCAGGCGCTCCGCCTGGTAGGTCGCGAGCGCCGGCCACAGCGCGAGCAGGCGTTCCTCATCATCGGCGGCGGCGGCGATCGCGTCGTCCCACACCTGGGTCCAGATGTTCAGGCGACGTCGCAGCGCCGCGGCGATCAGCCCCTCCTTGTTGCCGAAGTGGGCGTAGAGGCTGGGCGGCGAGGCGCCCGCGCGCTTGAGGATCGTGTCGACGGGCGTCGCGAAGGCACCTTCGATGAAGAGGAGCGAGTCGGCCGCGTCCAGCAGCCGTTCACGCACGGGTGTTCGGGTGTTCACATCACCAGAATATAACGTGCGTTATCCTGGTGTCGATAACGCACGTTATATCCCCTCTGGCCACCCGCCCGTCGCGTCGCACGGGCAGGCCAGACCCGCGTCGCGCACGTCACGAGACGCCCGCACCCAGGGCGGCCGGCTCGTCGCCTGCGTCACGCACCGAGCACGAGGAGGCCGAATGAACACCCTGTACATCGACGGCGAATGGGTCGCCGCAGCGTCCGGCGAGAAGCGCACCATCACCTGCCCGGCCGACGGCAGCGAGGTCATCGTCGTCGACGAGGCCGGGGCCGAGGACGCGGCGAAGGCCATCGCCGCCGCACGTCGCGCGTTCGACTCGGGTGAGTGGCCGAACACGCCCGCCCCCGAGCGCGCCGCCCTGCTCGCGAAACTCGCCGACCTGCTGGAGCGGGACAAGGAGAAGGTCGCGCGCATGGAGTCGCAGGACACGGGCAAGCGCTACGCCGAGTCGCTCATCGACATGGACGACATCATCGGTGTCTTCCGCCACTTCTCGGCGCTGACGACGCAGCACGCCGGCCGTGTCGTCGAGACGGGCATGCTGGACGTGTCGAGCCGCGTCGTCACCGAGCCCGTGGGTGTGTGCTCGCTCATCACGCCCTGGAACTACCCGCTGCTGCAGACGGCGTGGAAGGTCGCACCGGCGCTCGCGGCGGGCAACACGTTCGTCCTCAAGCCCGCCGAACTGACGCCGCAGAGCGCGATGTGGCTCATGGACGCCCTCGCCGAGGCCGGCCTGCCCGCGGGCGTCGCGAACCTCGTCCTCGGCCCGGGCTCGAGCGTCGGCGTCGAGATGACGGAGAACGTGGAGGTCGACCTCGTCTCCTTCACCGGTGGCGTCGTCACCGGCCGCGCGATCATGGCCGCGGCCGCCCCGACGGTCAAGCGGGTCGCCCTCGAACTCGGCGGCAAGAACCCCAACGTCGTCTTCGCCGACGCCGACCTGCCCGCCGCCATCGACAACGCCCTGACCGCGATCATGCTCGACTCGGGCCAGGTGTGCTCCGCCGGTGCGCGTCTGATCGTCGAGGAGTCGATCCACGACGAGGTCGTCGACGAACTCGTGCGTCGCTGCGAGCTGATCCGCCTCGGCGGCCCGTTCGACGACGACGCCGAGACGGGCCCGCTCATCAGCGAGGCGCACCTCGAGAAGGTCGACGCCTACGTGCAGCGGGCCGTCGCCGACGGCGCCGTGCTGCGCACCGGAGGCAAGCGCGGCGAGGGTGAGCTCGCGAAGGGCTCCTACTACCTCCCGACGATCCTCGACGCGTGCGACGCCTCGATGGCGTGCGTCCACGACGAGTCGTTCGGCCCCGTCCTCACGGTCGAGACGTTCTCCGGCGCGACGCGCGAGGAGGCCGAGGACGCCGCCGTCGCCATCGCGAACGACACGATCTACGGCCTCGCCGGCGCGGTGTGGACGGAGAACGCCGGCCGCGCGGAGCGCGTCGCGAAGCGTCTGCGTCACGGCACGATCTGGATCAACGACTACCACCCCTATGTCCCGCAGGCCGAGTGGGGCGGCATGAAGCAGAGCGGCATCGGCCGCGAACTCGGTGAGGCCGGCCTCGGCGAGTACGTCGAGACCAAGCACATCTGGCACAACACGCGCCCCGCGCCCGCCGACTGGTTCTCCGGTCGCGAGCAGGCCTGAGCGCACCCACGACACCGAGACCGATCGAACGATCGAACGATCAGGAGAGACACCATGAAGAAGCATTATGACTACGTCATCGTCGGCGGTGGATCCGCCGGTTCCGCCCTCGCCAACCGCCTCTCGGCGGACGCCGGCACGAGCGTCCTCGTCCTCGAGGCGGGGCGCGCCGACTTCAAGTTCGACCCGCTCATCCACATGCCCGCAGCGCTCATGTTCCCCTCGGGCAACCCGCTGTACGACTACAAGTACGAGACCGACCCGGAGCCCTACATGGGCGGCCGCCGCGTCGCGCACACGCGCGGCAAGGTGCTCGGTGGCTCGAGCTCGATCAACGGCATGATCTTCCAGCGCGGCAACCCCGGCGACTACGAGAAGTGGGCGTCGTTCGAGGGCATGCAGGACTGGGACTACAAGCACTGCCTGCCGTACTTCAAGCGCATGGAGACGACGCTCGCCGGCGCTGACGCCTGGCGCGGCGGCTCCGGCCCCCTCGTGCTCGAGCGCGGCCCCGCGTCGTCGCCGCTGTTCCAGGCCTTCTTCGAGGCGACGCAGCAGGCCGGCTACGCGCTGACGGACGACGTCAACGGCTACCGCCAGGAGGGCTTCGCGCCCTTCGACCACAACACGTTCAACGGCTCGCGCATGAGCGCGTCGCGCTCGTACCTGTGGCCGATCAAGAACCGCAAGAACCTCGACATCGCGACGCTGTCGTTCGTCACGAAGCTGCGCTGGGACGGCAACCGTGTCACGGGTGTCGACTTCGTGCGCGGCGGCCGTCGTCACCACAGCGTCGACGCCGGCGAGGTCATCCTGTGCGGTGGAGCGTTCAACACCCCCCAGCTGCTGCAGCTTTCGGGCGTCGGCAACCCCGAGTACCTGCGCGAGGCCGGCGTGACGCCGCGCGTCGAACTGCCCGGAGTCGGCGAGAACCTTCAGGACCACCTCGAGGTGTACCTGCAGCACGAGTCGAAGCAGCCCGTCTCCATCCAGCCGTGGCTGAAGAAGTGGAAGGCCCCGTACATCGGTGCGCAGTGGCTGTTCCTCAACTCCGGTGTCGGCGCCTCCAACCACTTCGAGGCCGGCGGCTTCCTCCGCACGAACGAGGACGTCCAGTACCCCAACCTGATGTTCCACTTCCTGCCCGTCGCCGTCCGCTACGACGGCACCGGCGGTGACCACGAGCACGGCTACCAGGTGCACATCGGCCCGATGAACTCTGACGTGCGCGGTCACGTGCGCATCAAGAACGCCGACCCGAAGCAGCACCCGAGCATCCTGTTCAACTACCTGTCGACGGAGAACGACCGTCGCGAGTGGGTCGAGGTCGTGCGCACCGCGCGTCACATCCTGTCGCAGTCTGCGTTCGCCTCGTTCGACGGCGGCGAGATCAGCCCCGGGCCCGACTGCGCCACCGACCAGGAGATCATCGACTGGATCGCGAAGGACGCGGAGACCGCCCTGCACCCGAGCTGCTCGGTCAAGATGGGCACCGACGAGATGTCGTGCGTCGACCCGAACTCGATGAAGGTGCACGGCACCGAAGGCCTGCGCGTCGCCGACGCCTCGGTCTTCCCGAGCATCACGAACGGCAACATCTACGCGCCCGTCATGATGGTCGCCGAGCGCGCCGCCGACCTCATCGCCGGCAACACGATGCTCGAGCCGCAGGACCCGCCGGTCTACCGCGCGAAGGCCGGGATGCCGCTGTGGCCCCAGGGAGACGCGCGCAACGACGCCTGGGACGCCAAGGACGAGATCCCGAGCGCCGCGAAGGTGATGGCGGAGCAGCCGTGAGCAGCCCCGCCACCGTCAGCGCCGAGGACGAACAGGTCGTTGACCCCAAGGTCAAGCCTGTCGTCCTCGGCGGCACGGCCGTGTTCATCGTCCTCGTCGCCGGGTGGTGCCTCGTCGCCCCCAAGACCGCCGAGAAGCAGCTCGGTGATCTGACGGCGTGGATGGGCGACTGGTTCGGCTGGTTCTACATCCTGCTCGCGACGGCGACGCTCGTCTTCGTCGCGTACATCGCGCTGCGTCACCCGAAGGTGCGCATGGGCGCCGACTCGGACCGGCCCGAGTACTCCACGTTCTCGTGGGCATGCATGCTGTTCGCCGCCGGCATCGGCACGGACCTCATGTTCTTCGCGGTGGCCGAACCGGCGACGCAGTACCTCAACCCGCCGACCGGGAAGGGCGGCACCGTCGAATCCGCACGTGAGGCGACGGTCTGGACGCTGTTCCACTACGGCATCACCGGGTGGGGCATGTACACGCTGATGGGCCTCGCCCTCGGCTACTTCGCCCACCGCAAGGGGCTGCCGCTCGCCGTCCGTTCAGCGCTGTATCCGCTGTTCGGCAAGCGCATCAAGGGTGGCATCGGCAACGCAGTCGACATCGCCACCGTCCTCGGCACGATCTTCGGTGTCGCGACGAGCCTCGGCATCGGTGTCGTCATGCTCAACGTCGGCCTCGACGTGCTGTTCGGCGCGCCGCAGGGCCTGCCGGTGCAGATCGGCCTCGTCGTCCTCGCCGTCGTCATGGCGACGATCTCGGCGACGTCCGGCGTCGACAAGGGCATCCGCATCCTCAGCCAGCTCAACGTCATCCTGGCGCTGCTGCTCGCGGGTTGGGTGCTCGTGTTCGGCGACACGTCGTTCCTGCTGCGCGCCGCCGTCATGAACGTCGGCGACTTCGTCTCGATGTTCCCCGGCATGACGATGGACACGATGGCCTACGACTACCCCGCCGACTGGATGAACGGCTGGACGCTGTTCTTCTGGGCCTGGTGGATCGCGTGGGCGAGCTTCGTCGGCATGTTCCTCGCGCGCATCTCGAAGGGGCGCACGATCGGGCAGTTCGTCACCGGCACCCTGACGATCCCGTTCCTCTACATCGTCATGTGGGTGACGATGTTCGGCAACAGCGCGATCGAGCGCATCCGGGGCGGGGACGCGGCGTTCGGCGAATCGGCCGTCAACGCACCGGAGACGGGGTTCTTCGACCTGCTCCAGCAGTACCCGGCCGCGACGTTCATCATCGGGCTCGCGACGTTCGTCGGCTTGCTGTTCTACGTGACCTCGGCCGACTCCGGCGTGGCGAACCTTTCGTCGACGCTGCCCGACCCGGAGACGGACGCGAAGCCGTGGGTTCGCATCCTGTGGGCCGCCGCGACCGGTCTGCTGACGGTGGCGATGCTCGTCGTCGGCGGCATCAAGGCGCTGCAGTCGGCGACCGTCGTCATGGGGTTGCCGTTCGCGGTCGTCATGGTGCTCGTCATGATCGGGTTGCATCGCGCGCTCGAGGGCGAGCGGCGTCAGAGCGACGCGCTGCGTGCTTCGCTGCGCTCGTCGGTCGTGTCGGCGCCACCCGCGCCGACGCAGGGTTCGTGGCGCAACCGGCTGGCACGCCAGTTCGGCACCGTCTCGCTGCGCACCCTCGAGACGCGCATGACGAGTGTCGTCGAACCGGCCCTCGAGGAGGTCGCGGCCGAACTGCGCAACAGCGGCGTCGACGCCGTCGTCGGGAGGAACGCGGATCCGAGCCGTCACGTCGCGCGGACGGTGACGCTCACCGTCCACGCGCAGGAGCCCGGTTTCGACGACTTCCACTACTTCACGCACATCCGACGGGTGAAGGTCGCCTCGTACGGATCGCGCATGGTGGAGGCCGACGACACCTCGTGCCAGCTCGAGGTCGTCGTGCCCGGCGGCGGCACGTACGAGATCGACACGTACACGAAGGAACAGATCGCGCACGACGTGCTCGATCACTACCAGTGGTGGGTCGGCTCCGTCGACGCCGTCGCGACGGAGGCCGCCCGCTGACGCAGCCTCCCCCGCGTCGTTGAGGTGCTGACGTGACGGGACGCGGGAGGCCGCGGTGAGGCCGCATGACGAAGGCCCGGTTCGAGTGAGAACTCGAACCGGGCCTTCGGGGCCTTCGTCATGACCGGGCGACGATTGCCTCGCCCCGCGGGGCCTCGCGAGAGCGTCAGCGCAGACGCGAGACGAACTTGTCCATCGTCGTCATTGGGCCGGTGAAGAACGGGATCTCGTGACGCACGTGACGGCGCGCCTCGGTGTAGCGCATCTCGCGCATGAGGTCGAGGATGCGGTGCAGGTCGTCGGCCTCGAACGCGAGGATCCACTCGTAGTCGCCGAGACCGAACGAGGCGATTGTGTTGGCGCGCACGTCGGGGTACTCGCGCGCGGCCATGCCGTGGTCGTGGAGCATCTTCTTGCGCTCCTCGTCGGGCAGCAGGTACCAGTCGTAGCTGCGCACGAACGGGTAGACGCAGATGTACTCGCGGGCACGCTCGTCGGCCATGAACGCGGGGATGTGGCCGCGGTTGAACTCGGCGACACGGTGCATCGCCATGTTCGACCAGAACGGCGTGAGGTGACGCCCGAGCTGCGTCGCGAGGAATCCGCGGTAGGCGCTCTGCAGTTCGTCGACGGATTCGCTGTGCATCCACAGCATGAGGTCGGCCTCGGCGCGCAGGCCGGCGAGGTCGTAGGCGCCGCGGACGGTGACGCCCTTGTCGGCGAGCGAGTCCAAGAAAGCCTGCGCCTCGGCGGCGATGGCGTCGCGGTCGCCGTCGATCTCCTTGGAGACGGAGAAGACCGACCACATCGCGTACACGAGCGAACCATTGATGCGATCGACCATGACGTGCTTCGGTTCGGCCTTGCTCGCGGTGTCTGCGGGGGTGTTCGTCTCGGACGTCATCGTCCGCCTCCTTGTCGTCGCACTTCTTCGGATTCTGGTGGAAAGTCTAGGCGCGCGGCGCGCTCGAAGTGACGGCGCGATCCGCGGCCGCGCGGGCCGTCGCGACGCACGCGGGGATGCCGACACCGTGCATCGCAGCCCCTGCGACAGCGAGTCCGGGCAGGTCGGCGAGCGCGTCCTCAGCCCGTTCGATGCGCGCCAGGTGGCCCAGGGCGTACTGAGGCAGCCCGTCCCGCCAGCGCTGCACGTGCTGATCGCGCGGCGTCGGCAGCGGGTGGCCGAGGGCGTGCTCTAGGTCGGCCAGGCCCGCTGCGGCGAGGGCGTCGTCGCCCTCGTCGAGGATCGCGTCGTCGCGGTGGCGTCCGAGCGAGACCCGCACGTACGTGACGTCGGGGGCAGCCTCGGCGAGCCACGGCCACTTGATCGACGAGAACGTCGACGCCTTGATCGTGCGGCCGTCGACGGGCGGGACGAGGAAGCCCGTACCCTGC
Source organism: Dermacoccus sp. CCH2-D9 (assembly GCF_001556795.1). Classification (NCBI taxonomy): domain Bacteria; kingdom Bacillati; phylum Actinomycetota; class Actinomycetes; order Micrococcales; family Dermacoccaceae; genus Dermacoccus; species Dermacoccus sp. CCH2-D9. The sequence goes on along the minus strand of NZ_LSJT01000069.1, from coordinate 15,774 downwards.
GGAAGCTGCTGTGCGACAGTCGAATCGAACGCGTAGGTGACGATGGCCATCGAGGCGTACTCGATCTCGGCGATCGCGTTGGCCGCCGCGGGGGCGAGGTCGGCGAGCAATCGGGCTGTGACGGGCGCCGGCGTCGCGAGGACGACGGCGTCGAACGTATGCGGCTCGGGCAGGCCGTCGACGTCGACCTCGACGTGCCAGCCGGCGCGGTGCGCGAGGGCGCGACGCAGGTCTGTGACGGTGGCCCCGGTGCGGATCGCCACTGCCCTGGCGTCGAGGGCTTCGCGAAGTTTCTCGGGCAACGACCCCATGCCCCCGGCGGGTGCGCCGAACACCTGGCGGGCGTCGATCGACGAAACGGCCGACGACGCGGCCGCAGCAGCCTGCGTCAGCGGGGTGCCGGCGCGCAGCGCGGCGTACAGGGCGGGGACGCAGGCGCGCGTCGACAGCTCGCGCGCGTGGCCGGCGTACACGCCACCGAGCAGCGGTTCTACCATGCGGTCGACGACGGCCGAGCCAAGTGCCTGCTCGACGGCGTCACCGACGCTGATGTCGGCGTCAGCATCGTCGAGGGTGAGGCTGACGGCCCGTTCGTCGGCGGCGCGCGCGACCTCGGCGTCGTCGAGGAGACCGGCGGCGGCGTGTGGGTCGGACGGGATGCCCATGAGCGTGCCCGCGGGCAGCGCCTCGAGCGAGCCGCGCGACCACAGCATCGCTGGAAAGCGTTGCGGGTGAACGGAATCGACGCCGAGCTCGGCGAGCAGCGCGACGACTTCGGGCCGACGCCAGAGCGCCGACTCGGCGCCGACGTCGACGGCGTGCCCGGCGATCACCTCTTGGCGCAGCTTGCCCCCGACGCGTTCGTCCGCGTCGAACACCGTCACCTGCGCGTCCGGGTGCGTCGTGCTGACGTGCCACGCTGCGACGAGCCCCGAGATGCCACCACCGATGATGCCGACCTTCATGTGATCCAGCATTTCACCTCGCATCCCCAGCCACGTCGTCGAGAGGCGCCTGCGGCCCAGATGGTGACGAAGGTCCTACGTGCGTACCCGCCGGCATCATTGCGCCGCCTCTGCGCCCCTGGACACGACGCGCACGAGACTCGACTCGCCCCTAGGGTGACGCCATGCGCACGCCCCACCCTACCGCCGACGTTCCAAAGCAGGGCATGCCCACACCGCCACCTGACGATGCGGCCTCGACCGGCGGCGTGCGGCGCCGTCACCGAACCTTGTCGAACCTGACGCCCACCGAGCAACTGCGCGCCGGGCGTCTCGGGCTGCGTCTGCCCCAGTTGTTCGTCGGCCTGACGCTGTACGGCGCCGCGATGGGTCTGTTCGTGCGCAGCCATGTCGGCCTCGACCCGTGGGACGTGTTCCACATGGGCGTCAGCGAACACACGGGGCTCGACATGGGCACCGTCACGATCATCACGTCGTTCGCCGTGCTGCTGTTGTGGGTGCCGCTGCGCCAATGGCCGGGGCTCGGGACGATCGCGAACTCCGTCTGGATCGGGCTCGCCCTCAACGCGACGCTCGCCGTCACGCCCGACGTGCACGGCGTCGCCTGGCAGGTGGCGGTCTTCGCGCTCGGGCTGGTCGTCAACGGCATCGGCGGTGCGATGTACATCGGCAGCCAGCTCGGCCCCGGCCCGCGCGACGGGTTGATGACAGGCCTGCACCACCGCACCGGTGCGAGCCTGCGGCTCATCCGCACCGGCATCGAGGTGAGCGTCCTCGTCATCGGGTGGCTGCTCGGCGGCGTCGTCGGGCTCGGCACCGTGGCCTACGCCCTGCTCATCGGCCCGCTCGTGCAGTTCTTCCTGCCGTGGTTCATCGTCGACCTGCACCGTGGAGCTGCTACGCCCCATGAAGACGTCGGCCCCGAAGCGCACTGAGCCACTCGCGCCGCCCTCCACCTTCACCGCGCTGCGCGCCTCCCGAGCGCAGCTGAGTCACTTCGTGCGACCCGCGTCGGTCAGGACTGACTCACGTGGCACGAAGTGACTCAACCGCAAGAACGAGCGCCGAACCTCAGGCACTCAGCCAGCGACGCACCCGCGGTGGCAGGTCGTCGCTACGGCGCGTCAGCGCGAACTGGTGCGCCGCGACGACGACGGCCGCAACGAGCAGACTCGCGCCGGCGAGCGTCGTGTCCCACATGACGGTGAGCGCGGACGCCACCCCGAGCGTCATGACGAGGTGGATGCGGCGGGTGCGCATCGCGAGCAGCACACCGCACGGCAGCACGGTGAACGCGTACCAGGAGTGCACGACGGGCGCGAGCAGGACGACTGCGGCGAACACTCCCGCGTTCGTCACCATCGCCGACGGCAGTTTGCCCGTCGGCCGGCGCAGCGCCGCCCAGATGACGAGGATGACGGCGAGACCCATGCCGGCGCCGCGGATGAGCGCCATCGCGAGGTCGCCGGCCTCGTCGCTGACGAAGCCGAAGAAGTAGCGGGGCAGGTAACCGAGAGCCGTGGGGATCGAGGCGGGCGTGACGACGACGCCCGGCACGCTGAGCGCGCGGATCCAGCCGACGCCGAGGCCATACGGGATGCCGCACAGCGCCGTCACGAGAGCCCCCAGCAGCCCCGCCTGTGCGAGGCGGGCGAAACGTCGACGCAGGTCGACGCCCACCGGCAATGACAACAACACGACGGGGACGACGGCCACGATGGCGGTGAACTTGACCCCTGCGGCGATACCGACGAAGACGGTGGCCCACACCCAGCGCCCCGCCGCTGCCCACACGAGCGCGACCGTGACGAGGCCCATGAGGAGCACGTCGTTGTGCTCGCCACCGAAACCGTGGGCGAGCATGAGCGGGGAGGCCAGCGTCAGGGCGCTCGCGAGCGCGGGGCTGACGTCGAGGCGACGCGCGAGACGCGGCACGGCCCAGGCGGCGAGGACGAGCCCGATGATGATCGGGACGCGCTGCAGCCACACGAGAACCGTCGGTTCCTTCACGACCTCGGTGCACAGGGCGCCCCACGTCAGGGGCAGCGGCCCGTATGGCGTCGGCGTGTAGCGCCAGATCGGGTCGACCATCGAGGTGAGCAGTTCGGGCATCTCCCCCGGGGAGACGACGTACGGGTCGCGGCCCGACTGCGTCAGCGCTCCCTGCGCGAGGTAGCTCCAGCCGTCGTGGGAGAACATCGGCGGCGCGATGAGCCACGGCAGGGCCCACAGTGCCGTCAGGCGCCTGACGACGGCCGTCGCCGCGCGTTGCGCGACGCCGTCGCGGGGCGTGTGCCGGGTGGCGCGCACGAGGTCGATCCAGGCCCACGCGAGCAACAGCATGCCGGCAGCGACGATGATCCAGCCCGCGACGCGCCCCAGCTGCTGCTGGTAGAGCCAGTGCAGCGGCGCGAGCACGTCGCGCACCGGGCCCGGCGGCAGGTCGTTCGTCATGAACCCGCCGAGCATGGCGAGCGCGGAGCCGACGACGCCGCGCGCCGTCAGCCCCTTGCTCGTCGTGAGCGCCTGGGCGGGGCGCTCAGCGCGCGGAAACGCTGTGGACACGCTCTACGACCCGAGTGACGACGTCGGGGTCGGTGCTCGGCAGGACGCCGTGACCGAGGTTGAAGATGTGGCCCTTCGCGCGCCGCCCGGCTGCGACGATCTCGTCGACACGCGCCGCGAGCGGCTCCCACGGCGCGAACAGCAGCGCCGGGTCGAGGTTGCCCTGCAGCGCGTACTGGTTGCCGGTGCGCTCGCGGGCCGCGTCGAGGCTGACGCGGAAGTCGACGCCCACGACGTCGGCGCCCGCCTCACCCATCGCACCGAGCAGCTCGCCCGTGCCGACGCCGAAGTGGATCTTCGGCACGTCGATGCCGGGCAGATCGTCGACGGCGGCGAGGGCCGTGCGGGAGTGGGGCTGGACGAAGCGCAGGTAGTCGTCGAGCGGCAAGTTGCCGACCCACGAGTCGAACAGCTGGATGGCGCTCGCGCCCGCTGCTGCCTGAACGCGCAGGAAGGCGCCCGAGATCTGCGCGAGGCGCGCGCACAGGTCGTTCCACAGCTGCGGATCGCCGTACATGAGCGCCTTGGTGTTCTCGTGGTTCTTCGACGGCCCACCCTCGATGAGGTACGACGCGAGCGTGAACGGCGCGCCGGCGAACCCGATGAGCGGAGTGCCACCGAGCTCGGCGGTGATGAGCTGCACCGACTCGGTGATGTCGGTGACCATGTCGGGCGTCAGCTCGGGCAGACGCTCGAGGTCGGCGCGCGTGCGGAACGGTTGGGCGACGACGGGGCCGACGCCCGCGACGATGTCGAGGTCGACACCGGCCGCAGCCAGCGGCACGACGATGTCGGAGAAGAAGATGGCCGCATCCACGTCGTGGCGGCGCACGGGCTGCAGCGTGATCTCGGTGACGAGGTCGGGGCGGCGGCACGACTCGAGCATCCCGACGCCCTCACGCACCTTGCGGTACTCGGGCAGCGAACGCCCCGCCTGCCGCATGAACCACACCGGCGTGTACGGCACCTCCTCGCCGCGGGCAGCCATGATGAGGACGGAGTTGCGCGGGTCTGCGTTCACTTCGGTCACGTCGTGGATTCTCTCACGCGCCCCTTGCCGCGACGCGGTGATCCGCGCGTCGAGGGTGTGACGTCTCACGCGGTGAGTGTCGACCGACGCACCACGAGTGGTAACAGCACGGCGCGTGGCGGCAGCGTGACGCGTGGCGGGAGCACGGCGAGTGGCCGCGGTGGTCCGTCGAGGTGCGTCGCACGCCCCGGAACCGCCCCTCCTGCGATCTGCGACCACATCTGCAATCTCGTCCCCTTCGGCGATTCCTGTTCCCTTTCGCGATTCTTGGCCACCCTCGCGATTCCTGTCCTCATCGGCGATTTCTGTCCACGTTCGCACGTCCGACATAGAGTCGCGCCTTGTCGGAGTCGCTCCCAGTCCGTCCCGCTCCTGCGGCGCGTCAGCCGCCCGCTCATGCTGGCCCCATGACGACCGACACGCCGACGCCGTACGCCGACGGCGCCGCACGTCCCGCTGACGAACTGCGCACCCCGCGCCTGACGCTGCGTCGATGGACGAATGACGACGTCGACGCCTCTCACACCGGCCGCGGCTACGTGACGGAGGCTGCGCGCGCCATCCTCGACGAAGCGCTCGCCGGCGGCCTGCGCCGCGTCGTCGCCGTCACCGATCTCGACAACCACGCCTCGCAGCGGGTGGCCCGCAGGATCGGCATGCACCACGTCGGCCGCGCACGCGTCCATGACGACCAGGAACTCGAGTTCTTCGTCAGCTGACGACGGACGCGCGCAGCGCCCGCGACGCGCACGGCGCCGAGCGGACGTCCCGTCACACCGTCACGAGAACAACGCCGACGACCGTCAGCGCCACCCCGACGAGCTGCACCATTCGCAGCCGCTCGGCAAGCACGACGCGGGCGAGGACGAGCGTCGCGACGGGGTACAGCGAGCCGAGCACGGCGACGATCGACACCTGCCCCTGCGCCGACGCCCCCGCGAACAGCAGGTTCGCCGTCAGGTCGCCCATGCCCAGCAGCGGCAGCACGAGCACGTCGCGGCGCGTCAGCGGTTCCCGGGCCAGCCCCCTGGAGCGCAAGGTGAACAGCGTCGGCAGCAGCAGCGTCAGCGACCCGCAACGCATCGCCAGCATGGCTCCCGACAGGTCGTGCCGCGCGCCACCGTCCATGCAATACAGCGACACCCCGAATCCGAGCGCGGAGATGCACGCGAGGACGACGGGGCGTCGTCCGACGTCGCCGCTCAGTTCCGGTCCGCTCGCGAGCACCGCGCCTGCGAGGGCCACGAGCAACCCGATACCGATCGCGGGCGTCCACGCGTCCCCGCGCACGAGGCCGAGGACGACGGGGACGATCGCGCCCAGCGCCGTGATCGGCGAGACGACACCCATCGTCCCGCTGGACAGCGCCGCATACAGACACATCAGCCCGACGGCACCGCTCAGCCCCGCGCCGACGCCCCACGTCGCCCACGACGTCCAGTCGGACGAGCCGTGCGTGCCGGCGAGGGAGACGACGCCGAAGAAGATCAGTGCCGCGACGAGTCCCCCGAGCTGCGACAGGGCCACCACCTTGACGGGGTGGAAGCGTTTCGCCCACAGCCCGCCCACGAAGTCGGCCGTGCCCCACACGGCGGAGGAGAGCAGCGCCACGAACGTCACCATTCGCGCCACTCTAGGGCCATACGCCCGGCGAGACCCCAGCGCACCGCCCGGACCCATCTGCGATTTCCGTCCACATTTACTCCTGGTAAACGTGGACGCAAATCGCAGATGGGGACAGGAATCGCCGATGGGTCCGGGCGGTGCCCTTGACGACCCGCGCGGCGTGGCTCCCAGGTTTCGCGTGATAACGCCCCTAGGGTTACCGCCATGGGCATGCACACGTTGAGGCACGATGACGCGACGTATTTCGCCGACGTCGTCGAAACGGTCAAGGCCGCCGCCGTGCGCCCGCAGGTGCACCTCACCGAGGTGCCCGCGCCGCGTCGCATCGCCCCGCACGCCGTCGCGTTCTCGGCGGAGGTCATCGACCCCAAGAACGCTGACGACGTCCTCGGCACCGGCCGTTTCGTCCTGCTGCACGACCCCGCCTCCCCCGAGGCGTGGCACGGTACCTGGCGCATCGTGACGTTCGCGCGCGCCGAACTCGAATCCGAGATGGCGACCGACCCTGCGCTCGGCGCCGTCGGTTGGGACTGGCTCCTCGAATCGCTCAAGGACGCAGACGCGATCTACTCCGCGGAGGCCGGCACTGTCACCCGCGTCGTCAACGAGAGCTTCGGCGGTCTCGGCGAGCGCCCCTCCAGCGTCGAACTCGAGGTCCGTGCGTCGTGGACGCCCGACGAGTCGAACATCGCCGCGCACCTGCTCGGCTGGTCGAACCTCATGTGCACCGTCGCCGGTCTGCCCCCCGTTCCGGAAGGTGTGACGGCGCTGCCCGGGCGCTTCTGATCCATGAACGACTCCCCCACCTCACGGCCCGCGGCATCCCGCGACGAGACCCCAGCCGCGCGACGAGCGAGCGGCGAGCCGGTGTCGGCCCGCTCGTCCTCGAGTGAATCCCCGGAACCGCAGGAAACGCCCGCTTACCCCCTCCTCGAAGCACCGGCGGACGGCGTCCCGGACGTCATCACGACCGCTGCACAGCTCAAGGAGTGCTGCGCTGCCATTCGTGCGGGGCGTGGACCGGTCGCCATCGATGCCGAGCGCGCGTCGGGTTTTCGCTACGGCAACGACGCCTATCTCGTGCAGTTGCGCCGCGAGGGCTCGGGTACGTGGCTCATCGACCCCGTCCCGCTCAACGATCTGAGCAGCCTCAACACCGCGATCGGCAGTGCCGAGTGGGTGCTGCACGCCGCGACGCAGGATCTGCCGTGCCTCAAGGCCCTCGGTCTGCGCCCGCGCAAGCTGTTCGACACCGAACTCGGCTCACGTCTCGCGGGTCTGCCGCGCGTCGGCCTAGCCGCCGTCACCGAGCACTTCGTCGGTGTGACGCTCGCGAAGGAGCACTCGGCGGTGGACTGGTCGACGCGCCCGCTGCCGCACGACTGGCTCGTGTATGCGGCGCTCGACGTCGAGCGGCTCGTCGAGGTGCGTGACGCGCTCGCCGCCGACCTCGAGGCGCAGGGCAAGGCCGAGTGGGCGCGTCAGGAGTTCGAGGCACTGCTCGACTTCGAGGGCCCGACGCCGAAGAAGGAGCCGTGGCGACGCACGTCCGGCCTGCACGCCCTGCGTGACCTGCGCCAGCTCGCCCGCGTTCGCGCCCTGTGGCAGACGCGTGAGGACATCGCGCAGCGTCGCGACACGACGCCCGGGCGCGTCCTGCCCGACGCCCTCATCATCGACCTCGCACGGCGCAACCCGCACGACACCTCCGGCCTCGTCGGCCCGCCCGCCATCCGCCCGCGCGTCGGTGACGGTTCCGCGCGACGCCGCCGTCCGCGTCCTGCGCACCGGGGTCTCGCGCGCTACGGCGAGCGTTGGCTCGCGGCGCTGAAGGCCGCCGACGCCCTGCCGAACCGCGAGCTGCCGACGTCGACGCAGCACACCTCGGCTCCCCCGCCGATCCGCGCGTGGCATGACAAGAACCCGGCAGCGGCCGGACGTCTCGACGACGTCCGGTACGGCTTGCAGCGCTTCAGCGACGAGCGTCGCGTACCCGTCGAGAATCTCGTGACACCCGACCTGCTGCGCCGCGTCATCTGGTCACCGCCCGCCGACACGAGCGAGGACGGCTGGCGCGCGGCGCTGAGCGACGGCGGAGCCCGCCCCTGGCAGTGCGACATCGTCGCGCCGCTGCTCGCCGAGGCGGCTCTCGACCACCCGTCGCGCTGACGCCCCGCATCCCTGCGCCCAAGTGCACCCCGGTGCATCTGGACGCAGGAGAGATCGTGCTAGTCCACCAACGGCTGCAGGTATTTCACCCCTCCTCGTACTCAGCGGTAACAAACCGCGTTAGCCTGGGCACGTCAGCTTCGTCTATCTTCGGGAGGCATCGTGCCCCGCACGCTCCATGAGGTCGTCTTCGTCGACGGTGTTCGCACGCCGTTCGGCAAGGCCGGTGAGAAGGGCATGTACGCCCAGACCCGCGCCGACGACCTGGTCATCAAGTGCATTCGTGAACTCATGCGCCGTCAGCCGAACCTGCCGCCGGAGCGCGTCGATGAGGTCGCCATCGCGGCCACGACGCAGATCGGCGACCAGGGTCTGACGATCGGGCGCATGGCTGCTCTGTTGTCGGGTCTGCCCAAGTCGGTGCCCGGTTACGCCATCGACCGCATGTGCGCGGGCGCGATGACGGCCGTGACGACGTCCGCGTCCGGCATCGCGTTCGGCGCGTACGACGTCGTCATCGCCGGTGGTGTCGAGCACATGGGCCGTCACCCCATGGGTGAGGGCACCGACCCGAACCCGCGCATCGTCGCCGAGAAGCTCGTCGACCCGAGCGCCCTGGTCATGGGCAAGACGGCCGAGAACCTGCACGACCGCTACCCGGCGATCACGAAGGAGCGCTGCGACGCGTTCGCCGTCGCCAGCCAGAACAAGCTCGCGAAGGCGTACGCGGAGGGCAAGATCCAGCAGGATCTCGTTCCCGTCGCGACGCGCAACGTCGAGAAGGGCTGGGGCCTGGCCACGGCCGACGAGCCGCCGCGCCCCGGCACGACCGTCGAGGAACTGGCCAAGCTGAAGACGCCGTTCCGCGCCCACGGCAACGTCACCGCGGGTAACGCGGCCGGTCTCAACGACGGTGCGACGGCGTGCATCCTCGCCTCCGAGGAGAGCGCGAAGGAGCTCGGCCTGCCCGTCGGCATGCGCCTGGTCGACTTCGCCTTCGTCGGCGTCGACCCCGAGGTCATGGGCATCGGCCCCGTCCCGGCCACCGAGAAGGCTCTCGCCAAGGCGGGCCTGACGATCGAGGACATCGACCTGTTCGAGCTCAACGAGGCCTTCGCCGTGCAGGTGCTGGCCTTCCTCGACCACTTCGGCATCGACGCCGACGATGAGCGCGTCAACGCCTACGGCGGCGCCATCGCGACGGGTCACCCGCTCGCGAGCTCCGGCGTGCGTCTCATGACGCAGCTGTCGCGCCAGTTCGCCGAGCACCCCGAGGCGCGCTACGGCGTCACCGCGATGTGCATCGGCATCGGCATGGGTGGCTGCGTCATCTGGGAGAACCCCAACCACCCCGACTACGGCAAGGAGAAGACGGCCTGATGAGCGACAACCAGACACAGTCGAGCGCCGAGAACGCGCGCGCCGAGGTCGTCACGCACGCCCTCAGCCAGGACATCACGCTGCCGTCGACCGGCGGCAAGAGCGCGGGCACCTTCGTGCTCGTCACCCTCGACAACGGCTTCGACCACACGAAGCCGAACAGCTTCGGCCCGCAGGGCCTCGCGGAGCTGGAGAAGGCCGTCGACGCCGCGGCCGAGCGCGCCGCGAAGGGCGAGATCGTCGGTTTCGGTGTGACGGGCAAGCCGTTCATCATGGCCGTCGGCGCCGACCTCATGGCGCTTCCGTCGATCACCGACCGTGAGCAGGCCGTCGACATCGCCGAGCAGGGTCACCGCGTCTTCTCGAAGATCGCCGACCTCGACGTGCCGACGTTCGCGTTCGTCAACGGCGCATCGATGGGTGGTGGCGTCGAGATCGGTCTCTACTGCGACTACCGCACGATGAGCGCCGACGTTCCCGCCTACTCGCTGCCCGAGTGCTTCCTCGGCCTCGTGCCCGGCTGGGGCGGCACGTACTTGCTGCCGAACCTCATCGGCGTCGAGAACGCGCTGCAGCTCATCATCACGAACCCGCTGAGCAACAACAAGATGGCGACGGGCGCCCAGGCGTTCAAGCTGGGTGTCGCCGACGAGCTGCTCGCCCCCGTCACGTTCCTCGAGGACTCGCTCGCCTTCGCGGCCGCCGTCATCAGCGGCGAGAAGAAGGTCGCGCGCCCCGAGGTCAACAAGGACGAGGCCGCGTGGAAGGCCGCGTGCGACAAGGCCCGCGCCTTCACGATGCAGAAGACCGGTGGCGCCGCCCCCGCTCCGCTGCGCGCCATCGACCTCGTCGAGGCCGCCCGCACGAACACGCGGGCGCAGGGCTTCGCCGGTGAGGACCAGGCGCTCGGCGACCTCATCATGAGCGACGAGCTGCGCGCCGGTCTGTACGCGTTCAACCTCGTCCAGAAGCGTGCGAAGCGACCCGCCGGTGCGCCGGACAAGGCGCTCGCGCGCAAGGTGACGAAGGTCGGCGTTGTCGGCGCCGGTCTCATGGCCAGCCAGATGGCGCTGCTGTTCATCCGCCGCCTCGACGTGCCCGTCATCATGACGGACCTCGACCAGGCACGCGTCGACAAGGGTGTCGGCTACGTCCACGACGAGATCGACAAGTTGCTCGCCAAGGGCCGCGTCTCGCAGGACAAGGCCAACCGTCTCAAGGGCCTCATCACGGGTTCGACGAGCAAGGACGGCTTCGCGGACGCCGACTTCGTCATCGAGGCCGTCTTCGAAGAGATGGGTGTCAAGAAGAGCGTCTGGGCCGAGGTCGAGCAGATCGTCACGCCCGAGTGCGTCCTCGCGACGAACACCTCGTCGCTGTCGATCACCGAGATGGCAGCGGACCTGAAGCACCCCCAGCGGGTCGTCGGGTTCCACTTCTTCAACCCCGTCGCCGTCATGCCGCTGCTGGAAATCATCCGCGGCGAGAAGACGGACGACGCGACGCTCGCCACGGCGTTCGCCACCGGCAAGTCGCTGAAGAAGACGTGCATCCTCGTGAAGAACTCCCCCTCGTTCGTCGTGAACCGCCTCCTCGGCCGGTTCATGGGCGAGGCGGGCAAGATCGTCGACGAGGGCACGCCCGTCGAGGTCGTCGAGAAGGCGTTCGCCGGTGTCACCCCGATGCCGCCGTTCATGCTCATCTCGCTCGTCGGCCCCGCCATCGCGCTGCACAACTCGGAGACGCTGCACGGCGCGTTCCCGGAGCGCTTCTACGTCTCGCCGAACCTCGCGAAGGTCGTCGAGGGGAAGATCCCGAGCTTCTACGGCGCCGACGGCAAGCTCGACGACTCGATCTTCGAGAAGTTCAGCAAGCCGGCGGACGCGAAGGTGCTCACCGAGGAGCAGGTGCGCGAGCAGGCCCTGTCGGCACTGGCCGACGAGACCCGTCGCATGCTCGACGAGGAGGTCGTCGCGGCCCCGATGGACATCGACCTCGCGATGATCACCGGCGCCGGCTTCCCGTTCTGGAACGGTGGCGTGACGCCGCTGCTCGACCGCACCGGCATCGCCGAGAAGGTCACCGGTCAGCGCTTCCTGCCGAAGGGCGCCGCGAGCGTCGCCCGCTGATCGCGGTCCTGACGTCGGCGTGAGCCGCCCACGCGGGGCGTACCTCTGGACGGGGTACGCCCCGCGCCCGCGTCTCGACACGCCGACCGCGACGATTCGGGGCGCTCGCGGCGGTGGCATACCATCGTTGAATCGCTGCGCATCGGCGAACGGCGACCGGCCACACGGCCCGGTCGGTCGGCTCGCACCGGTGCGCGTGGGAATGACGGGGTGAACCGCAGTGTTCTTCCCGCCGACGCGTGACGTGCCCCCGGGTCGCGTCGCCGCTCGTCACACCTCGGCGTGATGGGTTCATCTGCACCAACTGATTCGGAGATTGTCACTGTGTCCAGCAACGCGCCCCTGAACCTTCGGATCATCGGCGGCAAGCAGCTGTCCGGGTCTATCGACGTGCGCACGAGCAAGAACGCCGCCGTCGCCTGCCTGTGCGCCGCGATGCTGAACAAGGGACGCACGACGCTGCGCAACCTCGCGCGCATCGAAGAGGTCAACCGCATCACCGAGGTGCTCGACTCCATCGGCGTGCAGACCCGCTGGCTGCCGGGCACGAGCGACCTCGAGATCACGCCGCCCGCCAAGATCGACCTGTCGACGATCGACGAGGTCGCGGCGCGCCGCACCCGCACGATCCTCATGTTCCTCGGCCCGCTCATGCACGAGTTCGACTCGTTCGAGCTGCCCAACGCCGGCGGGTGCGACCTCGGTGCGCGCACCGTCGAGCCGCACCTGCACGCGCTGCGCGCGTTCGGCATGGAGGTCGTCGCGAAGGACGGGTACTACAACGTCGAGGTCGACAACTCGATCCGCCCGACGAAGCCGATCGTCCTCATCGAGCGCGGCGACACCGTCACCGAGAACGCCCTGTTCGCCGCAGCCCGCTACGAGGGCACGACGATCATCCGCAACGCCTCGAGCAACTACATGGTCCAGGATCTGTGCTTCTTCCTCGAGAAGCTTGGCGTGACGATCGAGGGCATCGGCACGACGACGCTCAAGATCACCGGCGTCGCCGAGATCAACGAGGACGTCGAGTACTTCCCGAGCGAGGACCCGATCGAGGCGATGAGCCTCATCGCAGCCGCCATCGTCACGAAGTCCGAGATCACGATCAAGCGCGTGCCGATCGAGTTCATGGAGATCGAACTGGCCATCCTGGAGGAGATGGGCTTCCAGTACGAGATGAGCGACGAGTACACCTCGGACAACGGCTTCACGCGCCTCGTCGACATCACGACGAAGCCGGGCCCGCTCAAGGCGCCGACGGACAAGATCCACCCGCTGCCCTTCCCCGGCCTCAACATCGACAACCTGCCGTTCTTCGCCGTCATCGCTGCGTGCGCCGAGGGCAAGACGCTCATCCACGACTGGGTGTACGAGAACCGCGCGATCTACCTCAACGAGCTGACAAAGATCGGTGCGACGGTGCACCTCATGGACCCGCACCGGGTCATGATCGAAGGCCCCGCCAAGTGGCGCGCCGCCGAGGTCATGTGCCCGCCCGCGCTGCGCCCCGGCGTCGTCATCCTGCTCGGCATGCTCGCGTGCCCCGGCACCTCGACGCTGCGCAACATCTACGTCATCAACCGTGGCTACGAGGAGCTCGACGAGCGTCTCAACGCACTCGGCGCCGACATCACGAGCTTCCAGGACTGATGCTCGACGGCTGCCTGCGCGGTATGCCATGACGAAGCCCGCCCGGTCGCGTACCGGGCGGGCTTCGTCGTGTCTGGGGCCGGCGTTCCTCAGACCTCCAGCGTCCGCGCGATCGGCACGCCCGGTCGGTAGCAGAGGTGACGGTGGCTGGGCGCGTCGAGAACGGCGAGGTCAGCGCGCGCACCGGGGCGGATGACGCCCACGTCGTTGCGCCGCAGCGCCTGCGCGCCGCCAGCTGTCGCAGCCCACACGGCTTCGGCGGCGCTCATGCCCATCTCGCGCACGGCGAGGGCGATCATGAACGGCATCGAGTCGGAGTAGCACGTGCCCGGGTTGCAGTCGGTCGCGATGGCGACGCTGACGCCCGCGTCGATGAGGCGCCGCGCATCCGGGTAGGGCGAGCGGGTCGAGAACTCGACGCCCGGCAGAAGCGTCGCGACGGTCGACGAATCGGCCAGTGCCGCAACGTCACTCGCCGACAGATAGGTGCAGTGGTCGACGCTCGCCGCACCGAGCTCGACGGCGAGTTGGACGCCCGGTCCCTCGCCGAGCTGGCCGCCGTGGACACGCAGTTCGAGCCCCGCGTCTCGACAGGCCCGCAGGATCGTCGCGCTCTCGTCGCCGTCGAAGGCGTGCGCGCTGCCCGGCTCGCAGAACACGTCGGCCCAGCGAGCGTACGGGCGGCACGCCTCGAGCATCTCGCCGCAGACGAGGTCGACGTAGGCGCCACGATCGCTGCCGCTCGGCACGACGTGGGCACCGAGATAGGTCGTCTCCGGCGTGAACTCGCGGGCGATGCGCAGCGCTCGCGCCTCGTCCTCGACCGTCAGCCCGTAGCCCGACTTCACCTCGACGCACGTCGTGCCCTGCGCGCGCATCTCGGCGATGCGCCGCGCGACCAGCGCGGTGAGGCGGTCGTCGTCAGCGTCGCGGGTGGCGGCCACCGTGGTGGCGATCCCGCCCCCGTCGTAGCGCTCGCCCGCCATGCGGGCGGCGAACTCGGCCGAGCGGTCGCCGCCGAAGACGAGGTGTGCGTGGCTGTCGACGAAGCCGGGCATCAGTGCGGCGCCGTCGACGTCGACGCGGCGGTCGGCGTCCGGCGCTCGGCGCGCCTCGCCGACCCATGCGATGCGGTCGTCTTCGACGACGATCGCCGCGTCGGTGAGGAGGCCGAGCAGGCGCTCGTCCTCGCTCGCGCCAGCGCGGGCGTGCTGCGGGTCGTTCGTCACGAGTTCGGCGATGCCGGTGAGGAGCGTCGTCGTCATGTCTGCCTCCAGAAGGGGTCGATGGCGTCGTGCAGGAGCCGCCCGATTCCGCCGGGCGCAAGCGTCTCTTCGAGGCGGTGGCGCCCGCCGCGCACGACGACGCGTCCGTCGACGATGACGTCCGTGACGTCCTGCGCAATCGCGGCGAGCAGGATCTGGTCAGGCGAACAGCCTGCGGTGCGCAGAGATTCGGCGTCGACGACGACGAGGTCGGCGCGCGCTCCGACGACGATCTCACCGGCGTCCGCCCAGCCGATGCTCGCGTGCCGCGTCGCCGCCGCGAGAAGGTCGCGCGGGCTCAGGCGGCCGCGCTCGTTACTCGTCAGCCGCTCGTGCATCTCGAGGCCGCGGGCTTCTTCGAACATGTCGATGACGGCGTGCTGGTCGCTGCCGAGGCTCAGCCGCGCGCCCGCGTCGTGCAGTGCAACGGCCGGCCCGATGCCGTCGGCGAGGTCGCGTTCGGTCGTCGGGCAGAAGCAGGCCGTCGCACCCGCGCGGGCGAGCGCCGAGACGTCGTCGTCGCTCAGATGCGTTGCATGGACGGCGGAGAAGCGCTCGCTCAGTGCGCCGGCCTCGTGGAGCAGACCCACGGGCGTGCGCTGGTAGTGGGCCAGTGCGGCGGCGTTCTCCGCCGGCTGTTCGGAGACATGGGCGTGGAGGATCTCCCCCGGCGTCGCGGCGACGACGTCCGCCAGTTCGTCGCGAGCGACAGCGCGCACCGAGTGAATGGCCGCGCCGACCACGGTGTTCTCGTCACTGAGTGCGTCCTCGCGCAACTGCGCGTGACGCCGCGCCCAGGCGTCGACGGAGCCGTCGCTGAAGCGCCGCTGCTCAGCGCTCATCGCGGCGTGGCCATCGGTGTCGAGGCCTCCGTGGAGGTAACACGTGTCGAGCAGCGTGAACCGGATGCCGGCCTCGCGGGCCGCTTGACGCAGCGCAGAACCCATGGCGTTCGGGTCGTCGTAGGGCGTGCCGTCGCGGCGGTGGTGGAC
>NZ_LSJT01000068.1:0-4139 GCF_001556795.1 Dermacoccus sp. CCH2-D9 | reverse complement strand
CATGCGTGCGCCGCGCCCACGCCGCGGCGCACGCATGACCCTGCCGTCGCACCTGCCGACGCGCACCTGGTGAAACGCATCCGCCGCGGGGGAGCTGACTACGACAACAGGGCAGCGTCACCCAGGACGACGGCGCGCAGCCGGGCGGCGGCGTCGACGTCACCCGCGAGGGCGGCCCGCATGGGCGCTCGCGTCACGGTGAGTGACGACGGGTAGCGCGTCGGCGCCTCGGCGTCGTCGATGACGAGGGCGTCGACGAAGTCGGCGTACAGGTGGGCGAGGGTTGCTGATGACGCAGTCGCCCCGGTGAGTCGCCAGCTCGCGGCGTCGACGCCGGCGGGGCGGTGCCCGTCGAGGCCGATGGGGCTGAGCGCCACGACGCGCGCCGACGTGCCGCGCAGAGCGTCGCGGATCCCGCGCACCGCGAGGAATCCGGCCATGTCGAGGATCGGCGACATCGGCGGCAGGACGACGACGTCGGCGCTGCGCACGGCGTCGAGCACGCCGGGCGCGGCGTCGGCGTGATCGACGCCGGCGACGACGAACCCCTCGGGCTCGCGGCGGTCGGTGTCCTCGATCCAGCGCAGCGCGTGACGGCTGACCTGCCCACCGTCGCCGTCGGGTTCGAGCACGTGCAGTTCGATGGGTTCTTCGGTGAGCGGCAGGACGGCAGCCGTCTCGCTCTGCGCGCCGCGGCACTGCGTCCACTGCTGCTGAGCTGCGGCGACGGCGCCGGTGCCCCGCGCGTGGCGATAGGTGCGGGCCACGGCCTGGGCGAGGGCCTCATCGTCGAGCCAGCCCCACGCGCCGGTCGGAATGAGACCGGCGTCCCGCAGAGAGACGACCGCTGTGCGCGTCCCCGGCACCGCATCGTCCGCACTTCGGCACACCGCGTCGAGGTTGGGGCAGAACCTGAGACCTGCGAGACTGATGTCATGCGACGTGTTGGTGACGTAGATCACATCGAGCAAAGGCGTGTTGGTGATGGACTCTCGCCCGAACAGCGCATCTAGTGCCGGGCGGGAGAGGGGACCACTAGATAGGACGCTCACATGCATTGTGTCAGTGTGACACGGGGGCGCAGCAGGGCCTCGACCACCCCCGCCGAGGGCTGATCGGGGTCACCCGTTCGGCTTGACTCACTCGAATGACACCGATGTAATAACACCGTTGGTTCTCGCCACCGCTTCGCTCTCGCTGCCATCTGCCCGCTGCGCACGACGCCCTTCGTCCGGGCGTCACCGTCGACCTTCTCGACGGCTCGCCATCGGCGGATCATCGGCTGGATCGTCGCGTCACCAGGGGGTTGTCACCGCTCGGTGATATGGCCGCCGCGAGCGGCGGATCACGATGACCACACGACCGACGTGCCGATGATCGGGACGTACCGCAGAGCCCGGCCCACCCGCCGCGACCGCCGACCACGAAAGGACGGACATGCAGGAATTCATGCAGTTGATCAGCCTGCACGACGCCCTGGACGACACGGAAGAGCTGTCGTGGCAGGAGCGCGCCCTGTGCGCGCAGACCGACCCCGAGGCCTTCTTCCCCGAGAAGGGCGGCTCGACCCGTGAGGCGAAGCGCGTCTGCGTCGGGTGCGAGGTGCGCTCCGAATGCCTCGAGTACGCCCTCGAGAACGACGAGCGATTCGGCATCTGGGGCGGGCTGTCCGAGCGCGAACGCCGCAAGCTGAAGAAGCGCGCGGTCTGAGCGAAGTGTCGGCGACCCAGGTCAACGGCGTCGACGAGTTGCACGACGGCTCCCCAGCACACCCCTTCGTCACCGCTGTCCTCATCGCGCGGGACGCCCATCAGCCCTGGCTCGACGCCACCGTCACCGCCGTCTGCGCGCAGACGCGCCGCCCCGACCGCCTCGTCATCGTCGACGGCAGCGCCGCCGGACGCGTGCGCGGCACCCTCGACGCGATGACCCGCGAGCGCGCCGACCTGCGGGCGCTCGACGTCACCGTTGTCACCGCCTCGCACGACGAGGCGTTCGCCGCGCTCGTCGACCGCGCCGTCCAGGCGCTGCCCGCACGCTCCAGCGACCACGTCGTCGCGCTACGCACCCGACGCCGTGCACGTCGCCGCGAGAGTCACCCGAACGACCGGTACAACTGGCTCTGGTTGCTCCACGAGGATTCGGCGCCGCTGCCGACGGCCCTCGCCGCCCAGCTGAGGGCGGCCGGACGCAGCGAACGACTCGGCATCCTCGGCTGCAAGATCCACGAACTCGACCGCCCAGACCGGCTCGTCAACGTGGGCATCGACGTCACGACGAGCGGCCGTCACGTCGCGCGCACGCATGACGGCGAACTCGACCAGGGCCAGCACGATCTTCGCCGCGACGTGGTCGCCGTCGCGAGTTCCGGCATGCTCGTGCGCCAGGACGTCTATCTCGAACTCGGCGGATTCGACCCCGCCTTCGACGGTGACGGCGACGGGCTCGACCTGTGTTGGCGCGCCCACCTCGCCGGGCACGCGGTGGCCGTCATCCCCGACGCCGTCGCCCATCAGGATCTCGACGCGGCGCACCTGCTGCGCTCCATCGACGGGGGTGGCTCGCGCCCTACCCGCCGCGAGCGACGTGCGCTGTCGCGCCGTGCGGGTGACCCCGATCGTCCTGCGCCGCACTCGGCTGCGACGCTGCGTCGTCACCGTCAGGTGGCCCTCGCGCGCACACCGGCGTGGCGCCTGCCGTTCGCGATGGTCTGGACGACGCTGACGTCGCTGCTGCTCGCGCTCGCGCTGCTGCTCGTCAAGCGGCCGCGGCGTGCCGCGGCCGAGTTGGGGCAGGCGAGCGCATCCTTCGGCCTGGCCCGCATCTTCGGCGCGCGCCGGCGCTTCCGCGGCCGCGCCGTCGTCAGCACTGCGCAGTTGCGGTCGTTGTTCGTGCCCGCCTCCGTCGGCCGCGCCCGCGCGTGGGAGGCGTTCGTCGAGGCCGTCACGCCTAGCGGTTCGCGGACGGCCGGTGCGAGCCCGGCGTCGTCGGAGACCGGGCCCACGTCCTCGGACGCCGAGGACCTGACGGCTCCGCGCGGCATCGTCGCGCGCGGCCTGCGTCACCCCGGCCTGTGGTTGTTCCTGGCTCTCATCGCACTGAGCGCCGTGCTCGCGCGTCGCACGTTCGACACCGACCTGCTGAGTGGCGGAGCGGGCCTGGCGGGCGGCGCTCTCGAGCCGAGCTTCACTTCCGCGAGCGCGTGGTGGCACGCGTGGCGCGACGCCTGGCAGGGCGACGGGTACGGGCATCCCGCCTCGTCGGCGCCGTATCTGCCGTTCCTCGCGGCGGGCGCGTGGCTCGTCTCGGTGTTCCCGTGGACGGATGACGCCGCGAGCGCCCAGGCCGCGCTCACGTGGTTGTTCCTCGCCGCGCCCGTCCTGGCCGGCCTCGCCGCCTATTGGGCCGGCCGCGTCGTGACGCGGCGTCCCTGGCCGCGTGCCGTCGTCGCGTTGCTGTGGGGCAGCGCCGCGCCGCTGACGGGGGCCATGGCGGACGGGCGTCTGGGCGCCCTCGTCGCCGCGATCATGGTGCCGTTGACGCTGGCCGGGTTGGCCGCGATCGCGCGTCGCTCGGGCGGCGCCGGTGCGGTGGCCGCATGCGCTCTCGCCGCGACCGTGCTCGTCGCGTTCGCCCCGCCCTTCCTGCCGGCGCTCACTGTCCTCCTGCTCGTCATCGTCGTGTTCGGTCGCCGCGCGGCGAAATGGCGGGCGCTTGCCGTCGCCGTCCTCGTGCCGCTGCTGCTGGGGCACTGGAGCGTCGAGGTGTGGCGTCACCCCGCCCGGCTCGTCGCCGGCCCCGGCACCCTCACGCAGGAGGCGGCCACCGACCCCGTCGCGATGCTGTTCGCCCACCCCGGCGGGCCCGGGTCGACGCCGCTCGTCCTCGGCATCCCCGTGCTGCTCGCGGGGCTGTTCGGCGCCGTGCGCGGACGCTCGTTCGCCGCCGCGCGGTGGGTGCTCGTCGGCGGTGCCCTCGCGTCGCTGGGGGCGGCCATGATCGTGCCGCGCCACTCCTTCGGCGCGAACCCCGGTTGGCACGTGTGGGCCGGCCTGCCGCTGCTGGCCTTCGTCGCCTGCCTGCTCGCCCTCGCGCTCGTCGCGGCCGGCGAGACCACCGCTCCGCGTACCCGCCGCGCA
>NZ_LSJT01000067.1:0-10255 GCF_001556795.1 Dermacoccus sp. CCH2-D9 | reverse complement strand
GCGCCGAGGCCGAGCCCGCCGCGCCCCCGCTGCACACCACCTCACCGCCAAGGCCGGCGCAGCCGGCGCAACGCTCGTCGCCGGCGGGCTCGGCCTCGGCGCCGTCGTCACCCACGAAGGTGCTGCGGCGACGGGCGAGCTCGGCCTCGACACGGCTCTCTCGCACGACCGCCTCAGCCCGCTGGTCAGCCTCGCGCACGGCATCGACGTCGTCATCGGCCCCATCGTCGGCCCGCTGCTTGTCGCCATCGTCGCGGCGCTGCTCTTCGTGCGCCACCGTCGAGCAGCCGTCATCTTCGCGCTGAGCACGGCCGGCCTGTGGCTCGCGACGTCGTCGCTGAAGCTCGTCTTCACACGCGCGCGCCCGCCGGCCGATCAGGTGCACGCCCTCGTGCACGAGACGGCGCGCGACAGCTTCCCGTCCGGCCACACCGCGCTCGCCGCAGCCATCGTCGCCGGGGCGTTCTTCGCGGCTCGCTCGCTCGGTCGATCCACGCGCCTCGTCCTCGCCATCGGCATCCCGTTCGCGCTCGTCGTCGCGGCGTCGCGCCTCTACCTCGGCGCTCACTTCCTCGGCGACGTCGCTGCCTCCCTCGTCTTCGTCACCGGATTCGCGCTCGTCGGCGCAGCACTCGCGCCGCTCGTCGCACGCCGGTTGTGCCACTGACGACTGCGCCGACGCCCTGCGGGCCCCGGACAATGCGGGGTGCCGGCATCGACATTCCAGCGAGCATCCCACCCACGACCGGGGCCACACCGGACGACCCCCGGCCCAGGCAGCGACATACGAACAACGACCCCACCGACGCCCCGGCCGTCGACCGGCCGACACCACTGCCGCACGTCGAGGACGAATCGATGACCACCCCACTCACAGGCCCCGCATACGGTGAGGGGGTGCATTATCACCTCCCTCGCCGCGTACGGGGCTTGCGCGTGCGGGTCGTCGCGACGTTCGTCGTCGCGGCGCTCGTCGCACTCGCCATCGCGCTCGCGGCGTTCACGTTCGGGCTGAGGCAGATCCTCACCTCGAGCGCAGGCGACAGCGCGACAACGGAGGCGCAGCAGGTCGCGAGAGAACTCAGCACGACGGATGACGCCTCCGCAGCGTTGCGTGCCGCGGGCGTCCACACCCAGGTCGTGCAGGTGCTCGACGCCTCGGGCGCGCTGCTCGCGACCAATGATTCCCACGCCTCGACGCCCCTCGCCCGCCCCGCCGAGAGCACGCGTCGCACGGAGATCACCCTCGATGGCGACCGCGACCACTACGTCGTCGTGACGCTCGCCGCGCACACGCGATCCGGCGCCGAGCGCTGGGTCGTGGCGGCCGCGCCGATCGACCACGAGGACACGATCGTCGACACGACGATCGTCCTGCTCGCCCTGACGGCGGGATGCCTGCTCGTCGTCACCGGCTGGGGCATCCACCGTGTCGTCGGGCGCGCGCTCGCCCCCGTCGAACGTATCCGTCTCGACGTCGAACGCATCCGCTCCTCCCACCGTCCCGAACGTGTGACGGTGCCCGCGACGGGCGACGAGATCGAGCGGCTCGCCATCACGATGAACGCGATGCTCGACCGTCTTGACGCCGCCGACGCGAGCCAGCGCGCGTTCATCTCCGACGCCTCCCACGAGCTACGTAGCCCCCTAGCGACGATCCGCATCCTCACCGAGACCGACCCTGAACCGTCCGAATCGACGCGCGTCATCCACGCCGAGACGCTGCGGCTGCAAGGCATCGTCGAGTCGCTGCTCGCCCTCGCGCGCGCCGACGACGACGCCCTTGCGCTCACCCTTCGAGACGTCGATCTCGACGACGTCGCCCACACCGAGGTGCTGCGCGCCCGCAGCGCTTCCCCGACCCGTGACGGCGAGCCGGTCGTGGTAAGCGCCGACCTCGCGCCCGTACGCGTCGTCGCTGACGGCGAGCGTCTCGCGCAGGTCGTGCGCAACCTCGTCGACAACGCACTGCGTCACGCGACGAGTGCCGTGCGCGTCACGACGCGGGTGGAGGATGCCGGCAGCCGCGAGCCGGCCACGGACAGGGACGGGGCGGGCCGAGTGAACGAGCGCCCTCGCGACGCACGCGGAACGGCCGTTCTCACCGTCGACAATGACGGAAGCGTCCTCGACGCCGGCGATCGTGAGGCGATCTTCGGCCGCTTCGTCCGCCTCGATGACGCCCGCAGCCGCGACGCCGGCGGCAGCGGCCTCGGGCTCGCCATCGCGCGGGCCATCGTTCAGGCCCACGGCGGGACACTCGTCGCCGAAGAATCACCCGACGGATGGTGCCGCTTCACACTCCGGTTGCCGATGGACTGAGCCTCATACGCCCCCCGACCTGATGCGGCCCGCCGCATCCACCCCTCGCCTCAGCGTCACCCCTGCGGCGCCCACCGCTCGGCGAGCGTCACTCCGCCGCCTCAACCAACCTGTAGCCGTGACCCCGCACCGTCTCGAGGCTGGCGGTGCCGAACGGCGCGTCGATCTTGCGACGCAGATACCCGACGTACACCTCGACGACGTTGTCGTTGCCCTCGAAGTCGGCGCCCCACACGTTGTCGAGGATCTCAGGTTTCGACGCGGGCTCTCCGCCACGTCGCGCGAGGTAGAGCAGCAGCGCGAATTCCTTTGCCGTCAAAGAGATCTCGACGTCACCACGCATGACGACGTGGCGCGCCGGGTCGATCGTCAGCCCGCCGACGTCGAGCACCGTCGGCCGCTCCGGCGCACCGCGTCGCGCGAGCGCCCGAAGCCGCGCCACGAGCACGGGAAAGCTGAACGGCTTCGTCAGGTAATCGTCGGCGCCGAGGTCGAACGCGTCGACCTGATCGAGGTCGCCGTCCTTCGCCGTCAGCATGAGCACGGGCGCCCACACCCCGTCGCGGCGCAGCCCGGCGAGCACGTCGTAACCGTTGCGGCCGGGCAGCATGATGTCGAGGACGATGACGTCGTACGGGTTCTGCGCGCCGAGCCACTGGCCGGTGATGCCGTCACCGGCGACGTCGACGACGAATCCCTCACGCCCCAGACCGCTCGCGACAGCGTCGGCGAGGTGCTTCTCGTCCTCGACGAGCAGAACCCTCATGCCGCCTCCTCGCGCGCGTCGATCGTCATGCCCCAGGTCTACACGACACCGGTGAGCCGACGCGATGCGTCAGGACGTGACGATGCAGCACCCGGCGAGCATGAGGGGCAGCGCGACAAGCCCGATGCCGAGCACCTCGAGCGGTTCGACGGCGGCGCGACGGCGCGTCAGCCACCAGCATCCGGCGAGACCGATGGCGAGTGCGACGGGCGCGAGGAGCAGCGTCGACGAGGCGAGCGACCCCCAGGCCGACGCGGGCCATACGTCGCCGATCAGCTGCCCGACGACGGTGCCCAGCGCCAACATCGCGGCGACGGCGGCGACCCAGGCGACGGCGAGGTCGGTGAAGCGTGAGCGCGGGGCGAGGTTCATGCCTCGACGATGCGCGTCACACCCAGGCGACACCTCGTGCGCGCCTGTGGCGTGGCTGTGGGGCGAACGGTGCGTCCTCATCCCCTTTGTGTGCAAATGCATCCGGGTGCATTTGCACACAAAGGGGTCCGGGCGTCGAACGCACGCACCGTCGGGTTCGGCGCAGGTCAGCACGGCCCTCATCGTCATGACCGGGCGGCGAGCATCAAGAAGTGGCCGACGATCGCCGCGACGACGCTGACGACGCCGATTCCGGCCCGAAGCGCGCTTCTCGGCCGCGGGTTGCCGCGCCCTCCTGAGGCCTTGTGCCAGTCATCTCGCCCATTGCACTCTGCCTCTCCTCACGTCGCCGCTCGAGCCATCGCTCGAGCATGTCCACACTGCGACGCACCAGACGACATCACCGTCCCCCGCGCGGCGCGACGGGCGTTCGGCCACGCGTTGTTAGGCTCGCAGGGTGTATGTGAGCCGCGCAGAACTCGAGAAGATCCTGGGCGCGAGCGTGCCCGAGAGCGTCGACGGCATCGACGCCGTCACCCATGATTCGCGGGCCGCGAAGCCGGGTGGCGCGTTCGTCGCGATCCCCGGATTCACCGTCGACGGTGTGACGTTCGTGCCTCAGGCCGTCGCGAACGGGGCGAGCCTCGTCGTCGCCGAGCGCGACGTCGAGGGCACCCCGACCGTCGTCGTGCCGGACGCGCGCATCGCGCTCGCCGCCCTCGCAACCGCGACGGCGGGGCACCCGAGCCACGACGTCACCGTCTACGGCATCACCGGTACGAACGGCAAGACGACGAGCAGCTACGTCCTGCACGGCATCCTCAGCGCCGCGTACGGCGAGGAGAAGACGGGCCTGCTGACGACCGCCGAGATCGTCGTCGGACGCGAACGCGAGCCGGCCGTCCGCACGACCGGTGAGGCTCCGCAGGTGCAGGGCAACCTCGCGCGGATGCGTGACGCGGGCGTCGAGCACGTCGTCCTCGAGACGAGCTCGCACGGCATCCACCTCCACCGCGTCGCCGGAACCCGTTACGCCGCAGCGTTGTTCACGAACCTCACCCGTGACCACCTCGACCTGCACGGCACGATGGAGGACTACTTCCTGACGAAGCGGCGCCTCTTCGAGTGGACCGACGGGCCGAAGCTGACGAACGTCGATGACGCCTACGGAGCGCGCATCGTCGCCGAGGTGCCCGGCACGGTCGGGTTCGGCGTGAGCGAGAACGCCGACTACCGCATCACGAAGGTTCACCCCAGCGATGGCGGCACGGCGTTCACGCTGACGACGCCCGAGCGCTTCCTCGACGGACGCGACGCCCCCGGCGTCATCGAGCTGCAGATGCCGCTGCTCGGCGACTACAACGTGCACAACGTCGCGGGCGCGTCCGCGATCGCGCTCGAGATGGGCATGCCGCTCGACACCCTCGTCGGCGCCGTCGCCCACATGGCACAGGTGCCGGGCCGCTTCGAGCGCGTGCCAGCGGCCACCGCGAAGGGCTTCGAGGTCGTCGTCGACTACGCCCATACCGAGGTCGGCCTCGAACTCGTCCTCGACGTCGCGCGCGCGGTCGTGGGCCGCGACCACGCCGACGGCGGCGTCCGCAGCGAAGGCGGACGTGTCATCTGCGTCTACGGCGCAGCGGGGCGGCGCGACCCGGCGAAGCGCCCGAAGATGGGCGAGGCGGCGAGTCGTCTCGCGGACGTCAACATCATCACGAACGACGACACGTACGACGAGGATCCGCAGGCCATTGCCGACGAGGTGATGGCGGGCGCCGATCCGTCGAACACGACGATCGTCCTCGACCGCCGCGACGCCATCCGTCAGGCGCTGACACAGGCGCGCCCGGGCGACATCGTCGTCGTCGCGGGCAAGGGCCACGAGCGCGTGCAGCACCTGCCCGGAGGCGACGTCGACTTCCACGACACCACCGTCGTCACCGAGCTGCTCGCCGAGCTCTGACGCCCCCCGTCCTCATCTGCGAATTTCGTCCACATCTGCGATTCCTGTCCACCTCTGCGAACGGCGTGCACAGGTGACCGAAAATCGCGGAAGGGGACGTAGGTCGCCGGTGTGGACGGGAATCGCAGAAGGGGACGGCGAGCGCGGGCGCGGCACCCATTGTGTCGGAGGTGACACCACCCCCGCTTGCCACACTCTTACTACAGGCGTAGTGTTCACATCAGACACCAGCACTACAGATGTAGAAGGAGCGTTTCCCATGGACAA
Organism: Dermacoccus sp. CCH2-D9; assembly: GCF_001556795.1. Taxonomy (NCBI): domain Bacteria; kingdom Bacillati; phylum Actinomycetota; class Actinomycetes; order Micrococcales; family Dermacoccaceae; genus Dermacoccus; species Dermacoccus sp. CCH2-D9. The sequence goes on along the minus strand of NZ_LSJT01000067.1, from coordinate 4,565 downwards.
CCTCAACACCGTCTTCTGGATCCTCATGACGATCAGCGCCGTCGGCGTCGTCGCCTTCTTCGGCTTCCTCGCCACGTGGGGCGCCCAGATCGTCAAGGCCAACCGTCCCGTGCGCCTCGAACGCCACGAGAGCATCCCCAGCTACTACGGCCGCATGGTCGCCGCGCACTGACGCAGACCGCTCGTCGCCAGGTACGTCGCTCCGCGCCTCTCGTCGCCAGCCCGTCGCACCACGGCTCGTCGTCACGCAGGGACGCAACCGCCACGGATGCACCGTCCAGCCGCGCAGCCTCAGTCAGACGAGCGAGACGACTTACCCCGACTCAGGACGGCGTCGATCGACTTGCTATAAAAGATCTTGGCCTACCTGGCCGTCAGCTTCGAAGGCCACAAGCCTTCGAGCGCCACTGCTCGCAGTGGTCGACGACGAAGCCCGCATCACCTCACCACAGGTGACGCGGGCTTCGTCACGTCCGGGGCGGCACCGGCGGCAGGTGCGAGGCCGAGGAACGTCGATCACGCCAGACGTCAGGCGGAAGTCGCCAGCCGGGCGATGGGGCATCCCGTCAGTCGATGAGCGTCTCGCGCAGCTGGGGCGTCAGCAACCGCCGTGCGCAGATCATGCGCTGTTCGACGGCCGACGTGACGGCCTGCGCAGCCAGGATCGACGTCGAGACGACGACCTGCGCCGTAGCCGCCTGCACGGCCGATCCGCCGCCGAGCATGACGCCGATGAACGCGCCGGGCAGCGTCACCATGCCGGCTGTGCGTGTCTGGTCGAGCACGGGGATGAGCGACTCGGGGAGGCGTCGCGCAATGACTTCGCTGATCGCGTCGCGGGGCAGCATGCCGATCGACAGCCCGGCTTCATACATGTTCTTCTCCTCGCGCAGCCCGTCGAACGCGCGCCGCGAGACGAGGGTGTGCACGCTCATGACGTTGCCGATGACGATGCCCGCCGTCGGGATGATCGACACACCCTTCATCGGCACGACACCGCTGACGGTGAGGATGACGAGGACAGGCACGAGCCCTGCCGCCATCGCGAGCGCCGCAGCGAGCCGAGCCCGCACGTCCGTCGCGCCCGACCGCTTCGTCGTCGTCAGCACAGCCACGATGAACATGACGGCAACCGCGAGCACCGACGCCCACAGGTAGCGCACGACGCTCGTGATGAGCAGGGCGGCGAGCGTCAGCTGCACACAGGCACGCGCAACGGCGACGAGCGACGTCCGCGTCAGCTTGACGCCCGAAGCCCGGTAGCCGACCTGGATCATCACCAGCAGACATGCAATGGCGACGACGACGTGCCAGCCGAACCCTGTTGTCATACGGCCATTCTCACCGACGCCGGCGCCGCTTCGCACACCGCACGACGCCAGGGGCCTCGCCCGTCGCGCACCGCCCGGCTGCCGGCGGGGGCACTCGCCCCAGCGTTCGGGACGTTTCGCTCCTGTCAGGCGTTCGGCGGGCATGATGTGTTTCAAGGGGAGGAGCACACCATGACGACCCAGGCGCACCACGTCGGCGCACGCGACATGACACCCGAGCAGGTCGGCATGCTCAACGGCCGCGCAGCCGCACTGCAGGCGGCGACGGCGGATCTGCTCGAACGGGGATATCTGCGTCAGACGGCGTACGGGCGCCTCGAGGCGTGGACGATCCCACCCGCCGACGTCACGCCCCTGCAGCGCGCGGTCGTCGACGCCGTCCGTTGCCGCGCGCCACGCCTCGAGAACGTCCCCGCCGTGCGTGCGGCGCTCGACGAACTGCAGCGTGACGCCGTGCGCCGCGGCCTGCTCAATGCGCCGCGCAGAGGCGGCAAGGGCGAGGCCCTGAAGACGACGTTCATGACCCTGTTCGGGGTCGCCATGGCGATCATCGCCGCCACCGGAAAGTCTGTGGGTGGCGTGCTGGTCGGCTTGGGCTTCACGTGTTTCGGGGCGTACAACCTCGTGCGTGCTGTCCGCACCACACGGCAGGGGCGCCGCACGCAGGCCGGGGCTGCGGCCCTGGAGCAGCTACGGTTGCGCGTGCCGAGCCCTGCGGCGGGGCTCACGCAGCCACCGATGCGCGGCGGGCTCGGCTACTCCGTCGGCCTGTACGGGACGCGGCCGCTGCTCATCGCGTTCCCGGCCACCGCGGCCCTGGGATGGGGGCTGAGCGACCACGTCGTCGACGAGGAGATGCAGCGTCACGCGAGGGCGAGTTCGGGCGCAGAGCCGTCGAGTACGAACGGGTACACGTGCTCGTCGGGTACGTCGAGCTCCGACTGGTCGTGCGACACCCATTCCGGCCATTCCGGCGGTTCCGGCGGTTCCGGTGACGCCTGGTGCAGCGGCGGAAACTGCTGCGGCAGTGCAGGATCGTGCAATTCGGGTTCGTGCGGCGGCGGCTCGTCCTGCGGCGGCTCGTCGTGCGGTTCGAGTTGCGGTGGCGGCAGCAGCTGCTCGAGCTGACGCTACGCCCGGCCACCGCGTCATCAAGGCCTGCACCATCGGCTGCCGCGTCAGCTGCATGAGAAATGCGCATCTGCCCGAGGAATATGCTGTGTATTCCTCGGGCAGATGCACATTCCTCGTGCAACGTCAGCGGGTGCGCGACAGCCTTCGCAGCTCCTCAAGTCGACGCTGACTCACGCAGGGAGCTTCACGTCAGCCATCCGCCGGAAGCCACACGTCACCGTGCCGGCAGTACGTGCTTACCGTCGCGGTCGGTCGCGACGCACAGCGAGCAGACAGCACCGTCACCCGTCGCGGAGGCCAGCATGTCGGGGCGTTCGAACACGTCGCCGCAGGCCTCGCAGTCGATCTCGGCCGCCGACGGGTTGCCGTGCTCGTCGAACATCTCGTGCGCCAGCCCGTCGGTGTCGCGGCGCAGGTAGTAGCGACCCTTCGTCGCGACGGCGATGACGGGCGGCAGAACGACGGAGAGCACGACGGCGATGATCGGCGAGTACGGCTGCAACCCACTGCCGAGGCCGCCGAAGAAGGCCACGATCGACAGGCCCCCCGCGACGATGACGGAGACGAACCCGACCGGGTTGATCGCGTACAGCATGCCCCGGCGGAATTCGGGAGTCTTCGGCGACAGCTTCAACAGATAGGTGTTGACGATGATGTCGCTCGCGACGGTCACGATCCACGCGATGGCAAGGTTTGCGTAGAAGCCCAGGATGTCGTTGAGGAAGTCGAACATGTTCGCCTCCATCATGACGAGGGCGATCGTCACGTTGAACAGCACGAACACCATGCGGCCGGGGTAGTGCTTCGTCACGCGGGTGAACGAATTCGTCCACGCGAGCGAGCCGGAGTACGCGTTCGTCACGTTGATCTTGATCTGGCTGATGACGACGAGCACGACGGCGAGCGTCATCGCGAGCCAGTGGGGCATCATCTGCTCGTACGCCGAAAGGAACTGGTGCACGGGCTCGTTGGCGATCGACGCACCGCCCGCGACGTTGGCGATGAGGTAGACGGCGAGGAACAGCCCGATCATCTGCTTGAGTGCACCGAAGAAGACCCAGCCGGGGCCGGCGACGATGACGGCCGTCCACCAGCGTCGCGAGTTCTCCGGGGTCTTCGCGGGCATGAAGCGCAGGTAGTCGATCTGCTCGGCTATCTGCGCGATGAGCGAGAGGCAGACACCTGCGGCGAGCATGACGGCGCTGAAGCTGACGCCCCCACCATGGGCGCCCTTGTAGTCGAGGAAGGTGTCGACCGAGCCGGGGTGCGCCTGAACGAGATAGACGAGCGGAACACCCATGAGCAGCAACCACAGCGGCGTCGTCCACACCTGCAACTTGCTCAGCGCCTTCATTCCATACACGACGAGCGGTATGACCATGAGACTGCTGACGAGGTAACCCGCCCACAGCGGCACCCCGAGCCCCAGCTTGAGCCCCTGCGCCATGATCGAGCCCTCGAGCGCGAAGAAGATGAAGGTGAAGCTCGCGAAGATGACGTTCGTCAGCACCGAGCCGTAGTAGCCGAAGCCCTTGCCGCGCGTGATGAGGTCGAGATCGAGGTTGTAGCGCGCCGCGTAGTAGGCGAGGGGCACACCCGTCACGAAGATGATGGCGGCCGCGACGAGAATGCCGAGAATCGCGTTCGTCGTGCCGTGCTGGATGCCGATGTTGGCGCCGATCGAGAAGTCGGCGAGGTAGGCGATCCCACCGAGCGCCGACGTCGCGACGATGCCTGGGGCCCAGCGCCGATAACTGCGCGGCGCGAACCGCAGCGTGTAGTCCTCCAGCGTCTCGCTCCTCGCCTTCGCGGTCCCGACGGCGGACGCGGTGGCCCGCTCGTCGACCTGTGGTTCCAGTTGCGACGTCGCCATGCTGTGCGCCCCTCTGCTCTCGTCCTGCGTTTCGACAACCGAGGTGGCGGTATCGCCATTCGGTACGCAGGAATCTAGGCAGCCGATGTTTCGACGGATGCGAGACGATGTTTCACGAGAGTTGCGCCCCCTACCCCGATGTTGCCCGCGTTTTCGGTCACCCGCGCCGCGAAAAGCGGGCAACATCGCGACTGGACGAGGCGTCGGCGGGCCGGACGCGTCGGCGA
>NZ_LSJT01000066.1:0-37532 GCF_001556795.1 Dermacoccus sp. CCH2-D9 | reverse complement strand
CTGCCGACGACGGCGCCGCAGTGCTTGCAGTGCCGCCCTTCAGCGTGAACGTGTACGACCCGCTGATGGGGTGGCCGTCGCTGGAGACGACGCGCCACGTCACGGTGTATGCGCCGTCACCGTGGCCGGCGAACGGGGCGCTGACGGTGCTGCCGTCGACCTTCGGCGTGGCCTTCGACGTCGACCCGTCCGGTGCCTTGACGGAGATCTGGTTGCCGACGGTGAGCGGCTTCTCGGCGAACGTCAGCTCGAGCGATGACGGCGCGCTCGTCACCGTCACGCCGTTCTTCGGCGTCGTGCCGGTCAGTTCGTCGTGGGCGGATGCGGCGGGCGCGAACGCGATCGTCGTGGCGAGCGCGAGGGCGGCGTAGGTCTTCTTCATCGTGGGAGCCTTTCGGGCCGTCAGGGTCAGTGGGAGGGTGTGGTCGACATGCCGGGCATGGTCGAGCCGGCCGAGTGCGAACCCATGCCGCTCGAGTGGGCGTCGCCGGAGTGGGTCGCCTCCGACGAGTGCTGCGCGTGGCCGGAGCCCGCGTACTTCTCCTTCGCACCGTCATAGGCGCGTACGGGGAAGCGGACGTCGGTGTGCGAACCGTCCTCGAACGTCACGGTGAGCTTCTGCGTCTCGCCTGCCTTGAGCGCGTGCGAGAGATTCATGAACATGAGGTGGCTGCTGCCCGGCTTGAGCTCGAGCGAGCCGCCGGCGGGCACGGTGAAGGACTTCGTCTCCTTCATCTCCATGCCCGTCGCGGTCTTCTGCGTGACGTGCAACTGCACCGGCCCGGCGTCACCGCGAGCGCCGGTGATGACGATGGGCTTCGTCCCGGTGTTCTTCAGCGTGCCGAACGCGGCGCTCATGCCCGAATCGGCGGCCTTCGCCCAGGTGTCTGACGGCGTGATGCGCGACGCCATCGTGGCGTCGGCGCTCGACGTGGCTGACGTCGACGTGACCGGCGCCGACGATGCGGCGCTCTTGGAGTCTCCCGAGGTGCCCGAATCGTCCGACGAGCAGGCGGTGAGCGCTGCCGGCGTGGCGAGCGTCAGAAGGGCGACGGCCGTCAGGCGGCGGGTGCGGCGGGTGGCGGACGTGATGGTGATGTTCATGGTGAGGTCTTTCGTTCTGGGTGCGACGTGGCGTCGCGGCGGCTCTCACGGCCTGGGGAGTCGGTGGCGTCGCCGATGGATGCGACGAACGCTGCGGTGATTTCACGGCTGCCGGAAAACGCAGGACGCGCGGGGCGCCCGGGCCGCTCGATGCGCGACGGGGTGACGCCGACGTGGCGCGCGGCCACGGGCTGCTCATGCCGTCGTGCGCTCGTCAGGCCCCCTGACACCAGGGCTCACCGCACCGGCACGATGCGGACGCTCGGTCGACAGCAGTGAGGCGCATGTCGACAGCCCTGATGGCCAGGCCCGTGAGAGAGGGAAAAGATCCCGAGGATCAGTGCGAGAGAACGAAACTCACCGGTGGGGCGCGGCTGGCCCGCGGGGCGTGCAGCGTCACCAGGCGGGGCGCACGAATGTCGTCGAACACCGTGCAGGCCGTCGGAAATTCACCGAACGGCGCGAGCTGAATCTGCGGCACGAGGACGCGGATCGTCCAGGCGAGCGCCCTCTCGCCGTACGCGAGGAGCGCGGCGAACAGCCATGTCATGCCGATATGGCTCGCGGCCATCGTCGCGCTCGTGCCGTCGGCGCTGACGTCGGCGGCGCTCGCGTGGTGCGGCATCGTCATCGAGGCGGGCATGAGCGTCGACATCGCCGCGTGCAGCGCGAGCTGCGCGACTGCCATGACGCCGACGAGCTGCGCGAAACTCCAGCGTCGCGTGCTCACCGCGTGCATGATCGGCGTGCCGATCACCGTCATGCAGATGAGCAGCAGCACCGGTGCGCGATGCCCGCCACCGGCGACGTGCGCGGCGCCCGCCGAGCACGCCGTCAGGGCAGCGACGAGCAGGCTGCGCACCCAGCGCACCTGCTGTTTCTGCCCGAGCTCCACCCAGTCAGTCTACGAGCAGCACCCAGCGCGCCCGCCCAGCCACGCTGTGAGGCCGGGTACACCGCGTCCTCGGCGTGCGGGCATGCTCACCGCCCACCCCAGATGCGTGCCCCCTCGGGCGTGAAGCGTGCACAAGTCTTCGCTTCGGCCACACCTCTCGACGATGCCCATTTCCATGCTGGGCAGATGCGAACGAGGTATGGCGCACCCGCGACATGGCCGTCATCGCCGCTAGCGGCGGCAAGCGGCTGTTCGCCGATGACGGCATCAAGACGCGCCTGACGCTCGTCGAGAGCCAACAGGTCGCCAACGGCATCAACCTCGCGGTGTTCGACGTGGCACGCTGACCCCTCTTCCGCCCACCGGCCCGGCGGCGCGTACCTGACGAAGGGCGCACCCCCCACCGCCCGCCATCGTCGTCTGCGGCCGTCGCCCGCCAGCCTTCCCCGGCAGCTCTTCGAACCGAGGCAGCATGCCGCGTCATGCCGAAAAACAGCCCCTTGTCCGCCCCAACCTACCGGCCCTAAGGGAAAAAATGACCCAAAGGGTGAAGCTGTTCATCCGAAAGACGCGCTACCTTTACGTGAGCTACGACACAGGAGATGGTCAGCATGGCGTCCTTCACACCAGGCGTCGATCGGTGGTTGCGTCACGTGGGCGCGTCCATCATCGCGGCAGGCGCCCTCTTCAGCGCCCCTTCGTCCTGTGGGCTCTCGCGTACAAGACGTACATCTACGCCGAAACCGGGCACTGGTACGCCTGGGGCGCGCCGACTCAGATCGGCGTGTGCAACCGGATCATCTCCTACGCGCTCGTCGTGCTCAGCGTCATCGGCATCACCTTCCTCGGCGCCGGGCACGTCATGGCTCTTGTCCGCCGACGGAGCGCCGCAGCCCCCCGGAGCCACTCGCCGATCATCGGCGCCACACGCCGCTGACGGCGTCGCTCACAGCCGCACCGCTTCTCTCGTGTCGCCGCCGACCGCGTCAGGATGACGCCCTGCGCCGATGACTCAGGCATGACGCGTCGCGCGAGTCACGAATGACGCACGCCGTCGCCGTCCAGCACGGCGGCGTAGCCCTCGCGATACGTCGGGAAGTCGAACGCGAACCCCGTGCGCCGCAGTCGCGAGTTGTCGAGTCGACGGCTCGCACTCCACTCCCCGCGCCACGACGGGTCGGCGTCGGCATCCAGGCGTTCGGCCAGGTACGTGGCAACCTCACCCGCCGACGCGGGCGCGTCATCGGTGACGAGATACAGCGCGTCGGGCTCCGCCGTCATCGTCAGCAGGTGCGTGACCGCGCGCGCCAGATCGTCACGATGCACGCGATGCGTCGTCCGTGACGGATCGCCGACGTCGCCCTCGCTCACCCGGTTGACGAACCATTCGCGACCCGGCCCGTAGATGCCGCTCGGGCGCACGACGATGCCCCGCGTCGACGCAGGAAGCGCTGCGAGAAAAAGCTGTTCGGCCTCGGCGAGCACACGGGCCGTCGGCGTCTGCGGAGAGGGCGGCGTGTTCTCGTCGACGAGACCGCCGGACGCGCAGACCGCCGTCGACGACACGAACAGGGCCCGCTCGGGCGCCCAACCCAGCGCGGCGATCGCCGCGAGCGCAGTACCCGTGGCCTCGACGAACGTCGCCCGATAGGCCTCCTCGTCGCGCGCGTCGGGCGTGAGGCAGACGACGACGCGTTGCGGCCCACGCGCCCAGCCGCCGCGCTCCGTCAACGGTTCGAGCGCCGCGCGCACCGCGTCGACGCCCGCGCCGAGGTCGCAGGAGACGCCCGTCAGCGGCTCGGACACGCGATGGGCGTGACGCCGCAGCGCGACGACGTCATCGCCCGCGCGCGCCAGGTCGAACCCGATCTGCGTGCCCAGATCGCCGGCGCCGAACAAGAGAGAAGTAGCCATGCCCCCATCCTGCCCGTCTCGGCCCCGACGATCTGCGTGCAAGTGCACCCGGGTGCATCGGGACGCAGATGAGTGGCCCAACTCAAACACCTCCTGCGCCCAAGTGCACCCGGGTGCACTTGGGCGCAGGAGGGGAGGGGCTATCCCCAGCCCGTCGCGACGGCCATGACGGCCGACGCGCCCAGCCGCGCCGCCTGCGTCACCGGCCATCGCCGAAGCTGCCAGCGGCCCAGGCCGCCGTCGGCGTTCATCACCCGGGCGAGCGTCACTGCGTCGATGATGGCGTCGCTCGCGCCACGCGCGAGGTTCGGCAGCGACCCGTGCGCCGCGTCACCGATGACGACGAAGCGGCCCTGCACATAGCGACGCATCGGCGGGGCGACCCACAACCGCGCCGCGACGGTCGTGTCGTCGGCTGCGGCCAGCGCTGCCCGGACAGTGGGTGCCGCACCCGCGAAACGTCGTCTCGCCTCGTCGACGACCGCCATGACGTCGAGCTGCTCCGGCGCATACGCCCCACGCATCACGCCAACCCCGTGATCGGACGTGTCGCCCTGCGCCGACGCCATCGCGTGCGCGGTGAACCAATACCTGCCACCGCTCACCGGAGCGTCGCCGAAAAGCCTTCCCGCACCCCAGAACTCGCGTGCAAGCGAGTTCGTTCCGTCCAGACCCTCGAGCGCGGGCGCGATACCGCGCAACGTCACCCAGGGCGTCGCACGTCGTTCGGCACGCCGAGGGTCGACGATGCCCCTCACCCGCGAGCGCACGCCGTCAGCACCGACGACGACGTCGGCGTCCAGTTCGCGAGGATCGTCGACGCGATGCGCGACGGGCGCGGGCGCCACCGCCCGCAACGCCACCATGAGATGCTCGCGCCGAACCTGCGCGACGGGTGGCGCGGGCGCCCGCAACAGCCGTCGCCCCGTCATCGTGTGCAGGTCGACTCGCTCGCACCTGCGAACCACTCCAACTCCAGATGACACACCGACTCCGCGGGCCCTACCGGGCGCAGCGCCGCTCACACCGTGCCCGCCGCCGAGCTGCACCCCCAGCTCTGCAAGCGCGCGCAGAGCGTCAGGCCACAACCCGAGGGCCGCGCCCGTCCGACGATCGGGTTGCGCCTCATGGACGGTGACGTCGAAACGCGCCGGGTCGAGCGCCGCGGCCAAGGTCAGTCCTGCGACTCCACCGCCGACGACGGCCACGCGACGAACCACCATGTCTCCCAGCGTAGGACCCCGGCATATGTCGGGGGGACGGGGATCACACCCACCTGGACGCAACCCATAGATTCTCCATGCATCTGCCCCTACGACATCCCCGCCGAAAGGAACACCGATGCGTTTCACTCGCACCACCACCGCCACCGTCGCGGCCCTGTCGCTCACCGCTCTCACGGCGTGCGGCTCGGACTCGTCCAACTCCGCCTCCTCCGCGACGAGCGCCGCCTCCGGCGCAGCCGCGAGCGCGACGTCCTCCGCCTCCGGCGACGCCAGCTCCAACTCGAGCGCCAGCGGCTCGGGTGAGGCATCGTCGTCCTCGTCGAACGCCAAGCCGATCGACTGCCCGACCGAGAACACGCGCAAGTTCGCCAAGACGCGCTTCGCGACGGACATCGGCCTGACGGCCGGCACATTCCACCGCTACCTGTGGAAGCCCTACAAGGCCGGCACGTTCCAGAAGGGCGCCGACGGCCGCACGAAGGCCCTGATCAAGGGTGGCGCGACCGCCGCACTCGACCTCAAGCTGCTCAACAACGCCGTCAAGAACGCCCAGGCCAACCCGACGCTGTGCAAGACGATCGCGCAGCCGCTCGGCACCGCCGTCGAGAACGTCAAGAACATTAAGGGCGACCTCACCTCGGGCAACTTCGCCTCGATCATGGCCGCCAACACGGCGCTGTCACAGATCATGTCCGGCTCGCAGCAGCAGGGCATCAAGATCGACGAGACGACGGACGAGTCGAAGCAGAACGAAGGCTGACCTCCCCCGTCCACGCGAGACCCCGCTGCACCGGCGTACCTGGTGCGGCGGGGTCCCGTGTCTTCGGATGCCGGCACCCTCAGTCGCTTCCACCGAACCGCGGCGCGGGAGCGGGCATCATCACGCCGTCGACGTCGACGAACGCCTCGCGCCCCACGGCATGCGGGTGATGCGGTGCTTCCCAGGGTGAGAGGACGGGCGTGACGCACGCGTCGGTGCCGTCGAAGAGCTGCGCCCACTCGTCACGCGTCTTCGTCGCGAACGTCGCCGTCAGCACCTCACGCCACCGTGGCCAACCGGTGACGTCGGTCTGCGCCGGCATCGTCGTGGCGTCGAGGCCGAGCCCGTCGACGAGGGCCGCGAAGAACTGTGGTTCGAGCGCTCCGACGGCGACGTGCCGGCCGTCCGCACACGTGTATGTGTCGTAGAACGGTGCGCCGCCGTCGAGCAGGTTCGTGCCGGGTTCGCCGCTCCACAACCCCACGGCGTGCAGGCCGCGCAGGAACGTCGAGTACAGCGACGCGCCGTCGACCATCGCGACGTCGAGCACCTGCCCCCGACCCGTCGTCGCCCGTGCGACGAGGGCCGCGAGGACGCCATTGGCAAGCAGCATGCCACCACCGGCGAAGTCGGCGAGCACGTTCGTCGGCGGATTCGGACGCTCACCGGGTCGCGCGAGCGGGTGCAGCATCCCCGACAACGCGAGGTAGTTGATGTCGTGCCCCGCCGTCTGCGCGAGCGGGCCGTGTTGCCCCCACCCCGTCATGCGCACGTAGACGAGTCGCGGGTTGAGAGCGAGCAGGTCGTCGGGGCCAACGCCGAGGCGCTCGGCGACTCCGGGACGGTAGGCCTCGACGAAAACGTCTGCCGCTGAGGCGAGTTCGCGGACGGCGGCGAGTCCGTCAGGCGTCTTGAGGTCAGCCACGATCGTCGTCTTGCCCCGATCGAGCGCCGCCGTCGGAACGTCGAGCGCACCCGAACCTGGACGTTCGACACGGGTCACGTGAGCGCCGAGATCGGCGAGCATCATGCAGCCGAACGGTGCGGGCGCCAGGCTCGCGAGTTCGACGACCGTCACTGCCTCGAGGGGTTTCATGGCGTCTCCTGACCTTCGCTGGTGACGCCATCATCGCGCGCCGCAGGAGGCGCACGCGTAGTTCGGCGACCACTCGATGCGATCGGCCTCTAAGGTTCCATCGGGTCGGAATGTTCCCGTCCCACGATTCGAGGAGACACTCAGCCCGTGAGCACCCCTTCCCCCACGTCGCACTCCCCCGCGCAGGACGCCCCCGACCTGCTCGACACCCACGACGTCCCCCGCACCCTCGACGAGGGTCACGCGCCGCGCAACCTCGGCCTGCTCGACCAGCTCGGCATGTGGGCGAACCTCGGCATGAGCCTGCTCGCGTTCGCGGGCGCGCTCGTCGTACTGCAGCCGATGGGCGCGCCGGGCATGGGCGTCGGCGCGGCGCTCAGCGCACTCGTCGTCGGGACGCTCGTCGGCACAGCCGGCGTCTCTGCGATGGCGCTCGCGTCGTCGCAGCAGGGGCAGCCGGCGATGGTGATGCTGCGCGGCCTGTTCGGTGGGCGCCTGTCGTACGTGCCGAGCGTGCTCAACATGGTGCAGCTCGTCGGCTGGGGAACGTTCGAGATGGTGACGACGGCGTTCGCCGTCAAGACGCTCTGGGACGTGCCGAGCTGGCCCGTCATCGGCGTCATCGGGCTCGTGACGATCACGCTCGCGATCTACCCGTTGCACTGGGTCAAGGTGCTGCGCAAGTACGTGACGGTGGCGGTGATCGTCGTGCTCGTCTATCTCGCAACGCAATTGGCGACGCGTGACCTGCCCGCCTACCACGGCCACGGCTGGGACGGCTGGATGATCGCCGTCGATGCGATCATCGGGCTGTGCGTGTCGTGGGTGCCCGTCGCGGGCGACTACGCGCGCCACTCGACGTCGCACCGCGCCGCCGTCATCGGCAGCTATGTCGGGTACAGCGTCACGCAGATCGCGGTGTACTGCATCGGCATGGTGGCGCTCGTCATCGCCGGTGGTGACGGTGACAAGGTGTTCTCGATCTTCCTCGGCATCACCGGCGGCACACTGTGTTTCTGGGTGCTGACGCTGCGCGAGATCGACGCGTGCTTCGTCGACGTGTACTCGCCGACCGTGTCGGCGCAGAACATGCTGCCGCGCGTCGATCGTCGCCTCATCTCGACGGCGCTCGGCGTCATCTCGATGGTGCTCGCGTGGAGCATCGACATCTACGGTTTCGCAACGTTCCTCTCACTCATCGGCTCGGTTTTCGCGCCCCTGCTCGGGGGGTTCCTCGTCGACTACTACGCGTTCGGCGGGCGTCGGCGCTGGAACACGTCGGTCGACGCCCCGGGTCGCCCACTGATGCTGTTGCCGTGGCTCGCCGGGTTCGCGATGTACCAGCTCATCTCCCCGGGCGAACTCGGCTGGTGGTCACGGATGTGGCACGACATCGCGGGCACCCTGCACTTCACGGCACCGAGCTGGATGAGCGCGAGCCTGACGTCGTTCCTCACCGCGGTCGTGCTGACGGCTGTCGTCGACGGGGTGACGCGACGCGGCGCTGAGGCGAACACGACGGTCCAGGGCGTGTCCCGTTGAACGCCGCCGCCTGGGCGCTGCTCGCGTCCGCGCCGCGTGAGCGTTCCGGACATTGAGGGCCGAAACCCTGCAGTGCGGCGTTTCGGACCTCAAGGCCGAGAGCGGATGGACGCGCGACGTGTCAGCAGATGGTCGATGCCCCAGAACGCGAGCGCCAGCACGAGGCCGAACAGCAGGATGACGACGAGCGTCACGGCCACCGAGCCGCACCCGTGCGCGTCGACGTTGACGAATGGGTACGGGTAAGCGTCGACGACGGCGCCGCGCACGAGCATGTAGACGATCCACACGCCGGGGATGGCGAAGCACGACGCGACGGTGCGCCGATCGATGCGGCCGCGCGGGCCCCAGACGAGCCACACGATGACGGTGACGAGCGGCACGGCGATGTGCTGCCACGGGTTCGTCACGAGGTCCCAACCGGTGGGGTGCGACCCCGGCGCGAGCAGCAGCGCGTAGACGATGGCCGTCACGGTGATCATGATGAGCGCGTCGAGGCGGACGACGCGCCGCCACCGCGTGTCGGCGTGGGGCGCCACCGCGACGAGGGTGCAACTGATGGCGACGATGACGTTCGACCAGACCGTGAAGTAGCTGAGCGTGTCGAACAACCGCGAGATCGCTCCTGCGAAACCGCCGGGATGCACGCCGTACTCGTGTGCAGCAGGCGTCACGTGCGCGTACTGATCGGTCGCCGACAACACGCAGACGAGGACGAACCCGATCCAGGCGAGCGCGGCGTTGAAGGCGAACGCCGCACGGGCGCCGGGTCGAAGCGTCATCGGATCAGGGTGCCACAGGTCCGCGATCGAGATGCGCGGACCCGGGGCGCCCGCCGTCAGGCCCCGGGGCTCGGCGAAGCAGGTTGCGCCCGTCGGGGATTCGACCAGCGTCAACAGCTCAGAGCTTGACCATCGGCATCGGGTTGAGACGCTTGCGCTCCTTCAGCCCCATGACGAACCCGCGCCCGAGCATGAGGTGCATGCCGTTGTCGGGAAACCGCTTCAGCATGGCGCGGTAGTCGTCACGGCTGACGTGCGGCGGAAGCGGCAGACGGTAGACGTCCGTCGCGTCGGCACGTCGCATCGCCTCGACGAGGGGGTGCGGGTTGCGCGCCGGCCGGACGCGGTGGTGCTCGTCGATCATCGCGGTGACGAGCGCGGCGTCACCCTCGTGGCCGGTTCGCGAGAGCTCCTGCGCCGCAAGGCTTTCCGAGTCGGGCAGGTAGTCCCACGTGTGCTCGAACCAGATCGCCGCGTCGTGGTAGTACGAGGCGACGGCGACCGGCTCGACCCACTCGGGGCGCATGTCGACCTGCCCCATGACGAGCGCGGCGACGCGGCCAGTGGCCACTCAGACGTGCAGCCTGCGGCCTCCAACGGACTGGGTCCATCTGGCGGGGTCCAAGTGACGCGACCCGACGGGCGGCCTTCAACGGGCGCCGCGCGGCGTACGGACGGTCCGAGCCCGAGTGCTGCCACCTACCCCGTCATGATCGGATGGAGCCATGCCTCGCCCCAGCATTCCTCGCGACACGCCGTTCCTCGCGCACTCCGTCTCCTGGACGGGTGGGGAGCCGCATCTCGTCATCTCGAGCCCCCTCGAGACCGAGCGACGAACGCTGAACCTGGTCGGTGAACGTCTCGCGTTCCACGTCGACCCGACGGGGCGATTCTGCACCGGCGTGTTCATCGCCACGGGGTCGAGCGGTGGCCGTCATGAGCCCTGCGACGGCGCGCGTCTCGCCACCACGGGCCGTCAGTGCGAGCGGTGTGCGAGTCGCGACGAGTCGCGCTTCATGCACCACGCGCATCGCGGTGGCCATGTACCGGAGGCGCTCGGTCGCTACCTGGCGCAACCTCACTGGCTCTACATCGCGACGTTCGCGGACGGCGCGCACAAGGTCGGTACGGCGTCCGATGCGCGCAAGCGAGTTCGTCTCGACGAGCAGGGCGCGGTGCGGGCCACGTACGTCGCACGCACGGACGACGGGCTCGCCGTTCGAGTTCTCGAGGACGCCGTCACCGAGCACGTCGGTGTGCCCCAGGCGCGTCACAAGACGAGCAAGGCCGCCGCTCTCACCCGGGCGTTGCCCGAAACGGCGCTCGATGTCGTGCACGCCGACTGCGTCGCCGCCGTCGAGGCGCACCTGCGAACGCGCGGCCTCTGCGCGCGCTCGATGCCCCACGAGGCGTGGCAACCCCCGGCGCTGCACGCGGCGTTCTTCGTCGCCGGCCGTGGCATCCACCCCGTCTACGCCCACCCCGTCACCGACGGATCCCACTGCCTGACGCCCGTCAGCCTCGTCGGATCGGTCGCGCTGGTTCAGGTCAACGCTGAAGCCGAAGCCGAAGCCGAAGGCGTGGCCGGGGATGCGGCGGAAGGAGCGGCCGATTCGCTCATGCTCACCGACCTCGACGCACTGGGCGGGCGCCGCGTCACGTTCGACGACGCGGCTCGCTCGCCGGAATCCGTCGCGCAGCACAGTCTGTTCTGACAGGGTGCCGGGGGCTGACAGATGCGCGGTCGCAGGGCTCACGTACGCCTCAGGGCGCGTCGCACACCTCGCCCAGGCTCTGTTCTCCTGCCATGAGCAACATCGCCGTCACCACGAGGCAGCCCCCATGCGCCCGTATGCACCTGCGTGCACGTGCACCCGGGTGCACTTGCACGCAGGTGCATACGGGCCGACGAGATCGTGCATCGCGATCGGGCCTCACGCACCGTGGCTCACGCTTCCCCGCGCTCCCGTCGACCTTCTATCGCCGCCCTCTCTCCCACTTCGTCCCACCACCAGGAGGCCCCGTGAACACCGACTACGAACTGCTCGATTCCGCACCGGATCTCGAGACCTACCTCGAGCTGCGACGAATCAGCGGCCTCACACCCCGCACCGCCGAGCAGGGCGCGCCGGCCCTGACGAACTCGTGGGCATGGGTGACGGTTCGTCATCGCGCGAGCGGCGACGTCGTCGCGATGGGCCGCGTCATCGGTGACGGCGGGTGGTACTTCATGGTCGCCGACATGGCCACCTCGCCGGAGCATCAGCGTCAGGGCCTCGGGCGGGCGATCCTCACTCGGTTGCTCGCGCGCATCGAACACGACGCGCCGCCCGGTGCCTATGTGACGCTCATGGCCGACGCGCCGGGCCGGCCGTTGTACGAGAGCCTCGGCTTCGTCGAGACTGCGCCCCGCAGCGTCGGGATGCGTCTTGAGCGTCGGCGTCCTCAGCCGTCGGACAACTCATCAACCTGACGCACCCGTCGACGCGACGCAGCCCCGCCTGTCCTCAACTGCTGGTCACACCGCCTCGTCCGACGGCTGATAGCGCCTGCCGAGCAGCATCCGCACGACGAGGCCCAGAATGCCTGCCATGAACGCGATCATGATGACCGAGAAGAACACCCCGGGCAGCTCCCCGCCTTCACGATGCGCGGCGACACCCGTCATCACGCTGATCGCGGCGAACAGCAGCGTCGTCAGAGCACCGATGAGCATGAGGTCCTCGCGAGCCAGCCGTTCGAAGTGTCGCAGCCGTTGCGGCGTCTGCAGCCAGTACTCCTTGTTCGGCGCGTTGATGCCTTGCGGCCAGCGCAGGACGAGCGACGTCACGAGGCGCAGCACGGCGCCGATGGCGATCGGGCCGACGACGAACGCGACGAGCGCCCCGGCGCGGCTCGACCAGTCGTCGGGTTCCGAGCCGTCCCAGTGCGTCGGGACGCGTTCGGGCAGGGTCGAATAGACGACGAGAACAGTGACGAGCCAGACGGCCACGGCCCCACCGACGATCGCGCGCACGCCCCGGCTCATCGGTTCGGTCGGCAGCTGACGCGCCTGACGGGCCGTCTCGCGCAGTTGCTCGGGGTCGGGAAAGCCGGTGTCCCAGCGGGAGGTCTGCGTCACCACCTCACGCTATGCCACGCCCGGCACCTCTGGGGGAGACGGGCGCATCGACCCCGGCGCGACCCGTCCGGCGCATGGCCGGGTCGCCCTTCCCCCTGCCCACGGACGAAGGATCCGCGCGCACCTGAGAGACTGCGACGACCCGTCATGCCGTCGCGAAGGAGCATCGATGTCCGCTCTACGGGAACTAATGCAGCCGAGCCGCCTCACCGAGGTCGTCGACATCGGCGCGAACCCCCTGGTCGACACCCCGCCCTATCTGCCGATGCTGCGCGACGGTCTGTGCCGCGTCACCGGATTCGAGCCGCAACCCGACGCCCTCGCGCGTCTCGAGCGCGCCGCCGGGCCGCACGAGCGCTACCTGCCTGCGGCCATCGGTGACGGCGAGCGTCACACCCTGCACGTGTGCGCCGAATCGGGATTCACGAGCCTGTTCGAACCGGACGCCCCGCAACTCGACCTGCTCACCGACTTCCCGCGGCTCGCCGAGGTCGTCGACCGCGTCGACGTCGACACGACCCGCCTCGACGACATCACCGAGATCGAGTTGCTCGACCACCTCAAGATCGACGTGCAGGGCGCCGAGCTGATGATCTTCCGAAACGGCCGCGAGCGCCTGCGCACGGCGACGAGCATCCAGCTCGAGGTGAACTTTCACCGTCTCTACGTCGATCAGCCGACGTTCGCCGATGTCGACGTCGAGCTGCGCGCGCAGGGATTCGTGCCACAGGCGTTCGTCGCGACGAAGACCTGGCCGCTCGCGCCGGTGCAGTGGGCTGGTCGCGACGCGCCGACCGACGAGGCGCACGCACGTCAGCTCGTCGAGGCCGACATGCTCTACGTGCGCGATCTCGCCCGCCTCGAGAACGCCGAGACCGTCGACGACGAGGCACTCAAGCACCTCGCGCTCGTCATGCATCACATGTACGACCAGCACGGCGTCGCGCTGCTCGCTCTGCGCGAACTCATCCGTCGCGGAGCGCTCGACCCGTCAGCCGAGGCTGCCTACCGCAGCCACCCGGTCTGACGCGCGGAGCGACGCCACCCGGACGACGCCATCCGGCCGCCCGTCAAGCCCGCCGTCACACCCCGTCAGGCGGGCAGGTCGCGCATGCGGGTGAGCCAGTCGGCGACGAGGGCGCTGACGAGGTCGGGGCGTTCGTGGTGGGCGTTGTGGCCGGCGCCGTCGAGCGTCGCGAACGTGGCGCGCGGGTAGTGCTCGAGGTGGCGCAGCGCGTCGCCGAAGCCGACGAGGTGGTCCTGGCGGCCGGTGAGGATGAGCGTCGGTTTCTCGAAGGGCGCCTCGTCCTCGGGCTGCTCGCCCAGCTCGTAGTTCTCCGTCAGCTTCTTCATCGCGTCCTTGTCAGCCAGTTCGGCTCCGGGCGCGGCGAACTCGAGGAAGTGACGGGCTGTGTCGTCGCTCTGCACCACGGCGACGGCCGTGTAGTCGTCGGCCTTGTCCCCGACCTGGGCGACGGCGTCGTCATCGCGTCGCAGCACCGTCTGCTCCGGCGTCTTACGGGCATCGGAGTCCGCGACGAATACCGCCGCGAGCAGGCCCAACCCGAGCACCTGCTCGCGACGGCGGTGCGCGACAGCGCGGGCGACCATCCCGCCGAACGAGTCACCGAGGATGGCGAACGATACGTCACCGATCTGCTCGTCGACGAACGCAAGCACACGCTCGACGACGTCGTCGGTGCTCGCTGCGTCACCGATCGGGGTGCTGCCGAAGCCCGGCAGATCGGGATAGAGACGACGCCAGCCCGTCGTCGCGACGTCCTCGCGCGCCGCACCCGCGGTGAAGGCCGACTCCAACGGCAGCACGAGCCGGTGGTCGGCGTCGAAGCCGTGAAGCAGCACGATGGGGGTACCGGAGCCGTGTTCGACGAAGTTCATGCCACGAGCCTAGAGACCCGGGGCTCCGGCAAACAGCGAACAGCGAACAGCGAACAGCGAAAGACCATGCCGCACAGGACGAATGACACCTCGCCCCGGCAGGTCCGCGCGATATGTTGATCTGACGATGGATCTGCAGACGAACGACATCCTCACGGCCGAGGTAGGCCGGCGCATCTTCGACGCCGTCCTCACCCTCGATGAGGATGCGCTGCGCGCCGAGTTCGCTCGTGCTCGCGACGAACACGGCATCGATGCCCTCGTCGCCGACGTCCTCGTGCCCGCGCTGCACCACGTCGGCGTCATGTGGTCGGCCGGCGAACTCAGCGTCATGCACGAGCACCACGCGTCGAACATCGTCCGCTCCGTCGTCTCGGAGTTCAGAGGCGAGGCGGTTCGCACCGAGTCAGAGCGCGACGCGCGCCCCCGCGTCGTCCTGACGTGCCCGCCCGGCGAACTGCACGACCTGCCCAACCACCTGTTCTCGTCGATGCTCGTCGAACGTGGCTGGGCGCCGCTCGTGCTCGGCGCCAACACCCCGTGGGCCGCGACGAGTGCCGCCGTGCGCGCCACCAGCGCGCGGGCGTGCGTCATCTCGGGGATGAAGGCGACGTCGTTCGCGGCCCGCCGTTCGGAGCTGACGGTCATGGCGCGTTCGACACCCGTCTACGTCGCCGGCCCCGGCGCGACCCTCGCGGGCGCGCCCGGCGTCGTCGCCCTCGGGGACGACTGGCGCGAGGCCGCCGACGTCGTGACGGGCCGACTCGCTGCGCCTCTCGTCGACCCGGCGCGGGTACCTCGCCCGGCCTGAACGCACCCGATGGCGTGTGAGGGTCGACACATCATCGTCCCGGCTGATCCGCCGGCCAGCGGCGGCGCAGCGCCCCTCGGGCCCTCAGCTTCCTGAGGGGTTGCGCCGAAGCGGCTCCCAGCCTCGCCATCCCCTCAACGCCCTACGCGCACAGGCCGTTACGTCGTCTCACGACGTGGTCACCTGGCGTCCAAACCCCACCTTCGCAACCCGCGACGGCGGCGAATCGACAGTCGATCTTTTGTCAATCTGCTTGATTTGCAGCCAGATTGCTGTTTGGTGCCGGGTCGAGAACTCCCATAGCCTCGCGAAGAAACGTCAGACAACCGACCCACGTGTGAAAGGGGCAAACCACATGTTCGGACCGGACAGTGTTCGTCGACGATGGTCTGTCGACGAGGTGACGGTGACGCACCCCGACGTCATCAAGCGCGCCATCGGCGCCGCCGCGATCGGCAACATCACCGAGTGGTACGACTTCGGTGTCTACAGCTACATGGCGCTCACGATCGGTGACGTCATCATGCCGCTCGAGGGCTCCGCCGCGACGCTCATGACGTACGCGCTCATGGCCGTCGCCTTCCTCTTCCGCCCGCTCGGCGGCATCATCCTCGGCCCGCTGTCCGACCGCATCGGTCGCAACAAGGTCCTCGCGATGACGATGATCATGATGGCCAGCGCGACCGTCGCCATCGGCCTCATCCCGGACTACGCGCACGCCGGCGTCTGGGCCTGCGTCCTGCTGTTCCTGTGCCGCGTCCTGCAGGGCTTCTCGACCGGTGGTGAATACGGCAACGCGATGACGTTCATCGCCGAGTACGCGCCCGACAAGAAGCGCGGCTTCCTCGGCAGCCTCCTCGAGGTCGGCACGTTCACCGGTTACCTGCTCGGTGCCGGCATGTCGGCGCTCGTCATGGCGCTGTGCACGACCGATCAGCTGCACTCGTGGGGTTGGCGCCTGCCGTTCTTCCTCGCGTTGCCGCTCGGCTTCATCGGCGTCTATCTGCGTTCGAAGCTCGGCGACACCCCGGCGTTCGAGGCCCTCGAGGCCGAGTCGGAGCAGCGCGAGAAGGACAACAAGGTCTCGCTCAAGGACACGTTCAAGATGTGGCCCGCCATGCTCGTCTGCGGCGGCCTCGTCATCGCGTGGAACGTCACGAACTACATGCTGACGGCGTACATGCCGAGCTTCCTGTCGACGGTCACCGACCACAAGGGCGGCCAGGGCATCAGCGACAACATGAACAACGTCTCGCAGATCATCGTCATGGCGGTCTGCCTCGCGATCATCCCGCTCATCGGTCTGGCCTCCGACCGCATCGGGCGCAAGACGATCGTGCGCATCGGCTCCGTCATGCTGATCGTGCTGGCGTTCCCGTCGCTGATGCTCATCACGCGCAACACCGAGGGCTCCGTCATCGCGGGTCTCATCATCATGGGTCTGTCGCTCATCTGCTTCAGCGCCACGATGCCGTCGACGCTGCCGTCGCTGTTCCCGACGGCCGTGCGCGCCGGTGCGCTGTCGATCGCGTTCAACATCTTCATCTCCGCGTTCTGCGGCACGACGGCTCTCTACACGGGCGCTCTCGTCGACGCGACCGGCAACCTCATGTGGCCCGCGTACATCCTCATCATCGCGGGCGTCATCGGCCTCGTCTCGGTGCACTTCCTGCCCGAGTCGAACGGCCGACCGCTGTGGGGTTCGGCCCCGTCGGTCGAGCACGACCACGAGGCGCAGGGCGTCGTCAAGGATCTGCACGCCGAGGCCGACCAGCTCAAGGCCGCCGGCGTCCGTGAGGACGCTCCGTACGAGGAGGCCGACGAGGTGCTCACCAAGAGCTGAGCTACGCACCTCGTCGCATGCCGAGCGGGCCGCCCCTCCCACGTGGAGGGGCGGCCCGCTTCGTATGTGCGGGGCTGGACTGACGGGCTGAACGACAGGTACCCGCCGCGCGTCGCTCGCGTCCGTCGATCGTCTTGAACGCGTGTCGCGAATGCCCGGCTCGCCGAGGACGCTGCGGGCGCCCGCCGGAGCGGTGCGTCAGACTGAATGGCATGCCCTATAACCCGCCGCACGACGTCGTCACGGACGTCGAGACGATCGCCGCGTTCGTTGCGAAACATCCGCTCGCGACGCTCATCACGCACGACGGCGTCACGCCGCAGGCGGACATGGTGCCGTTGCTGCTCGTCGACGATGACGGCGCACCGACGGGCAAGGCGCTCATCGGGCACGTGGCGCGTGCGAACCCGTTGTGGGAGAACGGCCGTCACGAGGGGCTGACGCTCGCGACGTTCGGGCCGCTCGAGCACTACGTCTCGCCGAGCTGGTATCCGAGCAAGGCCGAGCATCACCGCGTCGTCCCGACGTGGAACTACCTCGTCGCTCATGCCTGGGGAGAGTTGGAGGTGCACGACGACCCGAGGTGGGTGCGCGGCGTCATCGCGAAGCTCACGGGTGCGATGGAGGGCGGGCGCGACGAGCCGTGGCGCATGGGGCAGGCACCGCGCGACTATCTGGACGACATGCTGACGAAGATCGTCGGCATCCGCATTTCCGTGCAGCGCATGGAGGCCCGGTTCAAGGTGTCGTCGCATCGCAGCGACGCCGACCGTCTCGGCGCGCGTGACGGCATCGCCACCGAGCTCGACGGACGCGGCGCGGCAGAACTCGCCGACGCGATGGGTGAGAGCTCGTCGTCGCAGACGAGCAGCATGCCCGTCGTGAACGACGCGAGGATGACGAGCTGACGCCGCTGCCACGCGCGCCACGCCGTCACCGCCATGAAGGCGAGCAACATGACGTCGAATCCGACCCAACCCCTGCGTGCAAGTGCACCCGGGTGCATCTGCACGCAGGTGCATCTGCACGCAAGGGGTCAGGGTTAGCTGAGGTGAGACGTCACTTCGTCTGCTCGTATGCCGCGAGTGCGGCCTTGCGCGTCTCGGCGAGGTCGACGATGGGTTCGCGGCCGTCGTCAGCGCCCCAGCGGCGGACGTAGCGCTCGTCGGGGTCGAACTTCTTGCGCTGCGTCTCCGGGTTGAAGACGCGGAAGTACGGTGCGGCGTCGGCGCCGCACCCGGCGACCCACTGCCAGTTGAACGGGTTGCTCGCGGCGTCGGCGTCGACGAGCGTGTCCCAGAACCACTCCTCACCGATGCGCCAGTCGATGAGCAGGTTCTTCGTCAGGAACGACGCGACGACCATACGCACGCGGTTGTGCATCGTGCCCGTCTCCCACAGCTCGCGCATGCCCGCGTCGACGAGCGGGACGCCCGTCTCGCCCTTCTCCCATGCGAGCAGCGCGTCCTCGTCGAGCGGCGGCCAAGGGAACGCGTCGAACTTCCGATTGAGGTTCACCTCGTGAAGGTCAGGGTTCTCGTAGAGCGTGTGCCACGCGAACTCGCGCCAACCGACCTCCGACAAGAACGTCTCGACGTCTTTGCCACTGCGCCGCGCCGCATGCCAGATCGCCTGCGGGCTGATCTCCCCGAAGCGCAGATGCGGCGAGAGGCGCGACGTCGCCGGCTTCGACGGTTCGTCGCGTTGGGTGGCGTAGTGGACGACGGCGTCGTCGAGGAAGTCGGCGAGCAGCTCGTGCGCGGCGTCCTCGCCCGGCGTCCAGGCCCTGGCGATGCCGGTCGACCAGTCGGGTTTCGTCGGCAGCAATGCCCAGGTGTCGAGGTCGTCACTCGCCTGGCCGGCCTGCTCGACGAGTGCGGACGGCGGGGTGAGCGCTGACGGCGCGCCGAGCGGCTCACGTGGCTCGGACTCGCTCAGGCACGCCTTCCAGAACGGCGTGAACACGCGGTACGGGGTGCCACCACCCGTTGAGATGGTCCACGGCTCGAACAGCAGGTTCGCCGCATACGAGTGCACCTCGACGTCGCGCTCGGCGAGCGCTTCCTTGATCCCGGCGTCGACGGCGCGCTCCGGCCCGCCGTATCGGCGATTCCAGCCGACGAAGTCGACGTCGAACGTCTCGACCACATCGAGGACGACGTCGTGCGCGGCGTCGCGTCGCAGGACGAGCGGGATGCCGAGCGCCTCGAGCTTCTCGCGCAAGGCGACGAGCGAGTGATGCAGCCACCACTTCACCGCGCCGCCGAGCGGGCGGAGGCCGTCCGATTCCTCGTCGAGGACGAAGAGCGCGACGACGCCCGCGGGCTCGGACGACGCGCCGTCATCCGACTCCTGCGAGCCTTGGGAGCCCTGTGAGGTGACGGCGTGATCGACCGCCGCACGCAGCGCCGGATGGTCGAACGTACGCAGGTCGTCACGGAACCAGACGAGGGAAGTCATGGAAGCCATTGTGGGGTCTGACGATTAGCGCCGGGAATCATCGACACGTCATTCGGTGCGTGCTCGAGCCCCGGTGGGGGCATGACCCGTGGTCACCGCGCAGTGCGCCGCCCTCTCGTCGCAGCGCACCTCCGCCCGACCTGGCGCCACATGTTCCACGTGAAACATGTCGCGCCGGGCCGACCGGTGGCGTCTGGCAGTTGCCTCAGTTGCCCTGCGCGCCCTGCTGGTTGACGCGGTTGTTCGAACCCTGGAGGCGATCGATGTGCTTGCTCGCCTCGGCCTTCGTCAGCGTGGCGGGCAGTGTCTCGCCCGCCTCCTTGGCGAGTGTGTCGAGGTACGACTTCTGCGCCTCGGTCATCGGCTCGTCGCCGGTGGCCCACTCGTCGGGGTCCCGCTGCAGGGAGGCATCGTTCGGGCCACCCTGCGTCGGCTCCGTCGCGCCGAGCATGTCCTGGCCCTGCTGAGCCTGACCGTTCGGGGCGCCCGGAGCGGGCGCCCCGAGGGTGTCGTCGGGCTGATTCGTGTTCATGTCAGTCATGCTCGTGAGGCTAGACCGAGGCACCGACAACCGCTACACCCTCGGGCGTGATTTCGTCGGCGCGACGCAGGCGCACAACAGATCCGGCGCACCGTCAGACGCGTCACGCCGTCGCCGGATCGCCGTCGAGACTTCCAGGGACAGAGCGGGCCGTGACCTCGGGGTCAGGGGCCGGCCGGCACCTGGTCGGAGGCACTCAGCTCACTGGTTGGGCGTACGGGGGCTGGTGCCGCCGGTCGTCTTGTCGGGCACGGCGTCGGCGCCGTTGACGTTCGTCTCACTGTCGGTGCCGAAACCGCTGCCGCCTTCGGAGACCTCCCCGGCGCCGCCGGGCTTCTGGCCGTCCGCGTCGTCGTTCTTGGCTGCTTCGTGGATGTCTTCGCGAGTCATGTCTTCACTCTAGGACGCGCAGGCCGCTGGTTCACCACCCACGCGGATGGTCGGACGCGGCGAGCGCGCAGCACCGCGAAGGCGTCGGAGAAACCCCCGGAGAGGCGTTTCGACGCCGTTTCGGGTTGACTAGAGGGCAAAGTGCTCGGCGCCCCGGCGTCGAACGAGCCTCTGCCGAAAGGTGAACCGTGACCTCGAAGAACACCGGTGCCCGCCACAACGCCGGCCTTGCCGCTGCCGGCGCCAGCCTGGCCGGAACGGCCCTCACCGCCCTCACCGCGGCACCCGAGAAGATCTCCTCCCTCGTGCATCGCCGCTACCCGACGGTCGCCGTCACGGGCATGACGGGCGTCGGCAAGACGCGCCTCGTCGACCGTCTCGCGCGCCGCACGAGCCCCGACGCCGTCACCGAGGCAGGCTCGGCGACGATGGAGCGTCGGACGTCGAAGTCGCCGCGGCTCAAGGGTTTCCGCTTCCGCGTCGTGCCCGGCGACAACGCCGCGACGCGCCTCGCAGCCCTCGACGAGGTGTTCTACGAGGAGCCGGTCGACGGCATCGTCCACGTCGTCTCCTACGGCCACGCGACGCCGCGACGCGCCGGCGGCACGAGCGGCGCGGCGCCGTCACGCACGCGCGACGAGCAGCTCGCCGCGGAGCTGGAGGACTGGACGATCACCGCGCACCGCATCGCCGCGATGGCGGTGCGCCGAGCCAAGCCGATGTGGGTCGTCATTGCCGTGACGAAGGCCGACCTCTACCCGAACGACATCGACGCGGCCGTCGACTACTACTCACCCGGCAGCGGTTCGCCGTTCGCCGCGAAGCTCGACGAACTGCGCTCCCTCGCCGGTGGAGCGACGATCTCGATCGACGTCCTGCCCGTCAGCGCCGAGAACTCCAAGGAGCTCGACGCCCTTGTCGGCAAGCTCGAATCCCGCATGGCGGCGCTCAGCGGCCACCTGTGACGTGAGCGAATCGGGCTGCCGGGCACGAGTTTCGGCCGGGTCGTCTCGGTCGGCATGGCGCCTTCGCCACGGCCGCTATCTCTGCCACAGTGGAGGTGCGGCACGGCGTGACGTGTCGGCACCGTTCGACGACAAGGGGAACTCATGCGCACCGTCCCAGCTCTCACCGCCGCGGGCCTGCTGACGCTCGCGCTCGCCGCGTGCGGAAATGGCCAGGACGGCGCGTCGCAGAACGCCACGGTGGCGCAGTCGTCCGCGTCGTCGACGACGCAGCAGGCCGCACCGAGCCAGACGCCCTCCGAGCGCAGCTCTTCCGCGTCGACGTCGTCTACGTTTTCGAGCACTCCCTCCAGCGCGGCCGCGAGCGCCTCGTCCACGTCGCCGAGCACGAGCGACGGTGCGTCGGCGAGCGACCCCGCAGCGCCGCAGGCGAGCGCAACCGGCTCGGGCGCGGCGCCGTCCGGCAGTCAGGACTCGGCGGGCCCGACCGCCTCGGCGAGCAGCGCGCCGTCGACGAGCGGCACCGCGACGGCATATGCCTACGCCGCGACAGGATGGTCGCAGTTCACGACGCCCACGGGCCGCAACTGGTGCGACATGACGAAGGGCGTCGTCGGCTGCCACCTCACCCCCGAGGTGTCGGCGAAGCACGGCGGCGCGAACTACGTCATGCTGACGCCGAAGGGCGTCGGTTTCCTCACCGGTGACCCCGGTTTCGACACCGACGGCGAGGCTGCGCGCTGGACGTCGAGCGTGCCGAACGCACCGGTGACGACGAAGGACGGCACGGCCGTGCTCGGCTACGGCAGCAGCTTCACCTCCGCAGGAACGACGTGCACGAGCAACGTCAGCGGCATGACGTGCACGAACGCGGTCGCGAGCTTCACCGTCAGCACCGGTGGGGTGACGATGACGGGCAAGCTCGATCCGACGCGTCAGAACTGACGGCCCGCCAGATCATTGCCCGCAAACGCGTCGAGGATGACGCGTTTCCGGGCGATGATCGCTGACGGCGAGCGCGCCTCAGCGGCGCCCGACGGCGTCGATGATGGCATCCTCGCGCGAGCCGGGGTCGACGTCGAGCACCTTCGCCCAGGCCGGCACCATCTCGGCGCCGAAGTAGCGGTGACCGTAACCGCCGGGCACCTCGTTGGAGACGAGCATGTCGGCGCTGACCTGCCAGAAGGTGACGAACGGAGCCCAGCTCATCTGCGCCATCGGCGTGTTGTCGCGCGTCTCACGCAGCCACTCGGGTGAGTTGAACATCAGGCGCGGCGACCACCACACGACGGGGTCGGACGGGTGCTGCAGGTAGACGACGCGCGGTTTCTGCCACGCGCCCAGAGGGCGGTCGTACTCGTCGGCGCCCAGCTGCGACGGTTCGCCCGCGAAACGGATGTGACGCCCGCCGTTGATGACAGGGTCAATGGTCGTCGAGCCGGGCGCGCGCTCACGCGTCAGCCGCGCTCGGTTCGGCGAGAAGGCGGGCGTGCCGCTGAGGACGCCGCCGTCGGTGCGCTCCAACATCTGCTGCGGCGAGTCGAACGAGTCGTCCGCGCCGTAGGCGCCGAGCGATTCGCCGGTGAAGTACACCTTCGGGCGCTGGGCCGCGGGCATGGCGTCGACGCGGCGCCGCACCTTCTCGAGGACGATCTGCGACGCCTTGCCGGGGTCGCGTGGCGCGGTGAGCAGGCCGAACGCCGACGGCAGGTTCGAGTACGCCATCCCGACCGCAGCGGTGTCGCCGCCGAGCAGGTACTCGAACGAGGCAGCGCCCCACAGGTTGACGTATCCGGTGCTCGTCGGCGTGATGACGAGCATCGCCTTGCGCTTCCAGGCGTCGGTGCGGTCGAGCTCTGCCACCGCGAGGTCGGCGTTCTTCTCCAACGACTGATTCGCGCCGACGAACACTCGCACCGGCTCCTTGGCTGGCTTCTTCGTCACGTCGGCGATCTGCTTCGCGTCCGGCCCCGCGGCGACAAACTTCGCGCCGTCCTGGCCGAGGCTGTTCCACGTCAGTGGCGAGCCGGGGCCACCACTGCGCAAAGACGACGTCGGTGCGTGCTCACCGCGCGGCATCTGCTGGTTGACGCGGTCTGCGTTGCCCCCGACGACGGCGAGGACGGCGGGTTCGACGACGACGTCGATCGCCACGACGACCGTCGCGACCGTGATGACCGATGCGGCGAGACGGGCCGCTGCCTCCCGCACGATGCGTGAGGAGACCTTCGTGAGGAAGAAGCGGGTGAGCCCGGCGAGGCCGCGCCAGACGAGGATGAACAGGACGAACACGACGACCGCGACGAGCGTCGAACCGGTCGGATACCACCACCCCGGCCCGTCGACGTCGACCTGGCGGCTGACCTCCCGCTGCCAGTCGATCGTCGCCTGCGGGAAGCTGATGACGATCAGGGCCGCGAACGCGATGCCGATGCGGCCGAGCAGCACGCGTCGACGCGGGTTCATCGTGACATGCAGGCCCAACCAGCGCGCCGTCGCGTGGACGAGGCGCCCCAGCGCGAGGCCGAGAACGTACCCGCACACCCCGCTCAGCGCCGCGACGAGGCCCTGCATCCACCAGGGGCGCGGCAGCAGTGACGGCGTGTTCGCGATGATGTAGAACAGCGCGGCGAACACGAGACCCGTGTGCGAGAAGCGTGCGAGGAGCAACCTGACGCGCGGCGGCGCGGGGGCTGCGGTGGACGGCATGAGGCTCCTCGGATCGGGGTCTGCCCCATGGTCTCAGAGCGGGCACGACGCATGCGCCCCGGTCGCGTCGTCACCGTGCGGGGCTCGCGGCCACGCAGGTTCGACGCGCCGGGGCGCGTGCGTCGTGTTCAGGTGAGGCGTGCGCGCGTGCGTCGTGTCATGCCTGCCGACGCTCGCGGCAAACCACCGCGCTCAGCGGCGGCCGCCGTCAGCCCTCGTCGGCGTCGGCGTGCTGGCCTTCGTCGGTGCTGCCCTCGTCGCTGCGACCGCCGCTCGCGACATCATTGTTCTCGCCGCCGTCGCCGCCGGTCTGGGCGCCGGGGCCGCCGTCCTGCTGGTCGACCTCGGGGGTGTAGTTCTCGCTGCTCGTGTCACTCATAGCACGAACCTACTCCCGTGACGGCGCCGCGCGCCACCGTCCGACGGGGTGCAGCCCGCCGATGGGACGACGCATCTGCGACGCGTCAGGCCGCCGGCCCGGTCACGCGCCGGGCCGCGCCGCGTCAGTGGCGCGTGACGAGGACGGGGCAGTCGGCGTGCGTGACGCAGTAGCCGCTGACGGAGCCGAGCAGCATGCCCGTCAGCTCGCCGTGGCCGCGGCTGCCGAGCACGAGCAGCGCCGCCTCCTTGGAGCGCTTGACGAGCACATTGCGCGTGTCGCCCTCGATGACGTGCGGTCGCACCTCGATGCTCGGGTGGTCGGCCTGCACCTTCGCGACGATCTCGTCGAGCATCTGCGTGCTCTCCTGCGCCGGGTCGAAGTTGGCTTCGAACGCCACGGCGTAGCCGTAGTTGGTGGGCCACTGCCACGTCGTGACGGCCTCGAGCGGCTGCTTCGTCAGCTCGGCGTGCTGCGCGGCCCATTCGAGGGCGCTCAGCGACGACGGCGATCCGTCGACTCCGACGACGATGGGCTTGGTCGTGTTGTCAGCCATCCGAGGCACCTCTCGTGAGTGTTGCAATGAGCCCGACGCCGGGTCTCACCTTCACGCTAGGGGCGCGACGCGCCCCAGGCCAGGGACCTTTGGCACGGATCGAGCGACCACCCCATCGAAACCGGACGAACATTGCCCGCGGACGCGTCATGGATGACGCGTTCGCGGGCAATGTTCGTCCGGGGCCTACGGCTTCGCGACGCAAAGTGAGCGTCCGCCGCGTGACGGCCGGTCCTGCGGTGCGGGTTGGTGAACATCACCGCGGCGATGATGCCGACGATGAGCACCGCGGCCGGCAGATACAGCGTCTCGCCCATGGCGCGGGCGAACTGCTCGGCGACCTGCGCCGGCATGTGACCGCCGCCCGCCTGATGCGCGCCACCCGCAGCCTGCTCACCGAGGTGGTGGCGAAGGCGCGAATCCAGGAGGGAGGCGACGGCGGCGGAACCGATGACGGCGCCGATCTGACGTGTCGTGTTGTAGATGCCCGAACCTGCGCCGGCGAAGCGCGATTCGAGGGTGCGCGTCGCCGTCACCGAGAGCGGCGCCCACATGAACCCGTTCGCCACACCGAGCAGGCAGGCGACGGCGAGCAGCCACCAGATCGACGTGTCGGCGCCGAGCATCCGGCCGTACCAGAAAAGGGCGACGGAGAAGCATACGAGCCCGAAGCCCGCGAGGATCGCGGGGTGCTTGCGGTCGACGAGACCACCGACGACAGGGGCGAGCAGACCGGAGATGACGGCCATGGGCGCGAGCAGCAGCGCGGCCTTCGTCGGCGAGTAACCGAGAACGGCCTGCGCGTAGATCATGATCGGGAACGACATGGCCGTGATCGCGAACCCGACGGACGTGATCGCGATGTTGGCGAGGGAGAAGTTGCGGTTCGCGAACAGGTGCAGCGGCACGAGCTGCTCACCCTTGTATCGCCGTTCCCACAGGATGAACAGGACGAAGAACACAAGGCCGAGAATGATGAGCAGCGGCACCGAGACGATGCCCGTGATCGTGCCCCAGTCGTACTGCGCGCCTTCTTGGATGCCGAACACGACGCAGAACAGTGCGACGGCCGACAGCGCGACCCCGACGAGGTCGAACTTGTGCGCGTGACTCGGCAGCGACGGCACGAGCTTCCACGCCATCGCGAGACCGATGAGGCCGACGGGCACGTTAACGAAGAAGATCCACTCCCACCCGGCGTGGTCGACGAGGACGCCACCGAGGATCGGGCCGACGAGCGTCGCGACACCCGCCGTCGAACCCCACACGCCCATGGCCTTGCCGCGGCCGTCCGCGGGGAAGATGCGCGTGATGATCGCCATCGTCTGCGGCGTCATGATCGCCGCACCGAGACCCTGGACGACGCGCGCGGCGATGAGCACGCCGACGTTCGGGGCGAAGCCGCACGCGGCCGACGACAACGTGAACACGGCCAGACCGATGAGGTAGAGGTTCTTCGGGCCGAAACGGTCACCGAGGCGTCCGGTGATGAGCAGCGGCACGGCGTAGGCGAGCAGGTACCCGCTCGTCACCCACAGGACGTTGTTGAGGCTCGTGTCGAGCTTGTCGACCATCGTCTCGGTCGCCACGGAGACGATCGTCGAGTCGACGAGGATCATGAAGAACCCGATGAGCAGGGCGCTCAGCGCAGCCCACGGGTTGATGTCGGGCGCGGCGCCCGTCGTCTTCGCGCCCGCATCTGCCGCAGTTCGGCGCGCCGATGCGGACTGCTGCGGCGGGGCGCCCGTGGCGACGGACGCGCCCGCGTCAGAGTGGGCGGCGCCTGCGGCGGGAGCCGCAGGCGCGCCCGACGTCGCGGACGCGTCGTCGGTCAGTGGCTGGTCGGCCATGTGAGTTCCTTCGATTTGATGTCGTGGACGACGGAGGCGATGTAGTCGCGCTCGGTCGTCAAAGTGGCGAGGCGGTGCTCGTGGGCGAGCATCCAGATGCGTTCCGCGCCCTGGTTGCGCCCCTGCTCGAGGCTGTCGCGCATCTGGGCGATGTGCTCGTCGAGGACGGTGACGCGCTCGGTGAGCAGGCGCGCCGCGCGTTCCGGGCCGAGGGCCTCGAGCTCGCCGAGGGCGAGGGAGAATGAGAAGTAGGGGTTCTCGACGACGGTGATGGCGGAGCTGATCCACGCGACGAGGAGCTCGCGCCCCGCGTCTGTGAGGCGGTACGTCGTGCGGGGCGGGCGGTTGCCGTCCTGCTCGGTGCCCACGACCTCCGCGAGGCCGCGCGCCACGAGCCCGTCGACCTTGTGGTAGAGCGACGCGGGCCGCAGCTTCACCCACTGATCCTCCCGGCGCGCGCGGAGGGTCTGGATCATCTCGTACGGATGCATGTCGCGCTCCGCGAGAAGACTGAGGACGGCGACCGCCAGCGGCGCCACGTCCAGGGGGTCTGTTGTGGTCACGCGATGACTATTCCACATGGACTATTCAAAGACGAAACCCTCGTTCCCGTGACCTTGCTCACCCGCCCCGTAGCCAACGGCGATCTACGTCCACCTCTGCGAATTTCGTCCACCTTCGCGATCTGCGTCCACCTTCGCGATACATGGCCACATCGGAGACCCTTGGTCACATTCACCCCTGAGCGAAGCACACTGCTGCCCCGGCGCGACGCCCGTCGCGCCGGGGCAGCCGTGTGCGTCAGGAGAGGTCGGCGAGAATCCGCTCGGCGAGGGCGCCGGCCGACTGCGGGTTCTGACCCGAATAGAGGTTGCCATCGACGACGACGTGGGGACGCATCGGCAACATGCCCTTGTCGCAGTCGACGCCTGCGTCGACGAGGGCGTCCTGCAGCAGCCACTTCGCCTTCCACGCGAACGGGTTGAACCGCTCCTCGACGTTCGACAGGCCCGTCATCGTGCGACCGACGAATGCGTTGGAACCGTCGTCGCGCGTGGCGGCGAGGATGGCGGCCGGGGCGTGGCACAGCAGCGCCAGCGGCTGGCCGGAGTCGAGGCGCCGCACGAGCAGCGTCCCTGAGACGGGGTCGACGGCGAGATCCTCCATCGGGCCGTGGCCGCCGGGGTAGAACACGAGGTCGTAGTCGCTCTCGTCAACGGTGTCGAGCGCCAGAGGGTGGTCGAGCTCTTGCTTGATGGAGTCGAGGTAGGCCCGAATCTCCTTGCGGCGCTTTGGCATTCCGCCCGCGACGCCGAGGCTCAGCTCATCGAGCGTCGGCGCGACGCCGCCGGGCGTCGCGATCGTGGTGCCCCACCCGGCCTCGCGGAACAGGCGGTGCGGCTCGGCCAGCTCCTCCGCCCAGTAGCCGGTCGGGTGCACCGAACCGTCCTTCAGCGTCCAGCCGGTGGCTGCGGTGACGACGAACAGCACCTTGGTCATGGCGATTCACCCTTCGTTGCGGTCGGCGCGGCCGTCGACCCGTCGGAAACAACCGGCGCCCGACGGTGTTGATTCCCCCTGACGGACCTCCTACGAAGGACGAACCCATGCAGACCATTCTGGGCGCCGGTGGCCCCATCGCCGACGAACTCGCTCGTGCGCCGGAGTTCTACGGCCCGGGCAAGACGAAGAGTCTGACGATCAGATGGTGTTCGACCGTATCGGGGCGGGCAAACGCCCGGTTGTCCCGTTGAGCGCCACGACGAAGCGCTCGCTCATCTGGACCCCGGACGCCTCCCGCGCCATGGCGCTGCTCGGCAACACGCCCGACGCGATCGGCCAGACCTGGCGCCTGCCGATCGACCCCGACCGCGAGACGTACGCGCAGCTCGTCGAGATCGCCTCCGAGGTCGCGGGTCGTACCGTGAGGGCATCGAGCAGATCCTCGCTGACTGACCGGGCGAGCGAGTCTGTCAGCGACGAGAACGAGCGCGTTTCACGTGAAACACCACACCGTCAGGCCGCGGCGCCCTCACCCTCGACGAGGCCCTGCTCGACCCAATCCCGCGCCGACAGGCTCGTCAGCGCATAGACGACGAGCAGGTCGACGGAGAGGGACAGCAACGCGCCGAACGTCGGCCGCGTGCCCTGCAGGTACTGCCACATCTGGCTCGCCTGCGACAGGGTGACGAGAGCGATCATGATGAGTCGCGCCCACACCCCGCCGAAGAACGTGCGGTACGCGAGCCACAGGATCGGCACATACGTCAATACCCCGATCCACAGGGCGACGTTCGTCGGCAACTCGGCCGGAACGTCGCCGAGGACGTCCCGGCCGTTCGGCCCCAGAACACCGTCGCCGCCCCAGACGAGCGCCGCCATCGACACGAGGGCAGAGGCGACCGCGAGCACGCAGGCCGCGACGATCGAGGGCGGGCGACGCCCCACCGTGCCGAGCACCTGCCCGTCCTCGCTGGCGCCGTACGCCGTCGCGCCCGGGGCGACGGCAACGGCGGTGAGGTCGACGACGGGCAGGTCGCCGTCCGTCATCACCGCGTCGCCGCCGCCGTTGCGGCTGTGATAGCCGGTCGTGAAGTCGTGGAGCATCTCGACGCTGACGGCCGGATCGGCGTCCGTCACCGTGCGCAGCACGTGGTCGCGTTCGGTGTCGATGTCGCGCGCGATACGGTGCGTGACCTGAAGCGTGAAGAACGACAGGCCGACGCCGGAGTCGAACGTGCCCGACGCGAGCCAATCGACCCGCCGGCCGCCGGGCAGCAACCACTCGTCGGGCGTCGGCCAGAACCGTACATGGTGACGTTGCGACGGGTTGCCGTCGACCTCCTGCTGGTAGGCGAACTCCTGCGTGCGCCGGAACAGCACGAGCGGGCTGACGGGTGCCTCGGCGTAGCTTCGGCGCAGCAGCGACGACACGACGATGCGGACGCTCGACCCGAGCGTCACCGGGTCGGCCTTGACCCACCCGGCGCGCGTCATCGTCTCGTGGATCTGCTGTTCGTCGCCGATGAATGCGAGGTTGAGGGGATCGCCGAGGCGCCCGTCCGTCGTACGGCTGCAGCCGATGAAGTAGTCGGGCACGTAGATCGTCGTGAGGACGCGGTGCAACCGTGGCAGCGCCAGGTAGGCCATGACGGCCCAGAACCCGACGAGCAACAGGAGCAGCGACCACGACCACGTCGCCTCGCGTAGCAGCAGCACGGCGAAGACGAACGAGCAGATCATGACGGCGAAGAAGAAGACGTTCTCCAGCCATGCCAGCCCGAGATGCCGGCCGAGGCCGCCCATCATGACGACCGGCTCAGCGGCCTCACCCGCGCCGGATTCGCGGACCGGGGCCAGGGCGCGCGAGGGGTCGGTGCTCGCGCGTGTCTCGCTCGAGCGTCGGTCGCGTTCCATGGTCCTCCCACCCGTCACGACCCCCTCCGGACGAGGGTGCGCACCCCATTGTCCCCCGCGTTCGCCCCGCATCCCGGCCGGCGGCGTGGCGGTGGCCGTTGCGGTTGGCGACCGAACGCCGGGAGGCCGAACGCCGACGCGCCCACCGTCGGCTGTCGAAGTTCTCGGCTCGAGCTCTCGTGTTCCACGTCACACACGGCAATACTGAAGAAGGAGGTGTGTCCAACACGCACCGACTCGAGAACAGGAAAATGCCATGAACCGTTTTGTCCGCACCACATGCTTGACGACGTTCGCCGGAGCCGCCCTGTTCAGCGCCCCCGCCTACGCAGCCCCTACGGCCGGGCCCGGCGTGTCGGCGACTCCAAGCATCACCTACACGACCGACGGCACCACCGTCGCATTCAACTTCAACCTCAAGGGCACGCAGCACTATGCCAACGGGCCGGATCACACGACGACTCGTACCCCTGGCCCCATCTCCATGAGTGTCGACTTCGGTGACGGCAAAGGCCGTACCGGCGGTGATTCCGGCGTCCTGCAGTGCACCTCGAAGGGCGTCTCGCCACTCAACTTCTCGTCTCCTTACCAGTACCGCTACGCCAAGCCCGGCACGTACAAGGTGAAGCTCGACTTCCGGTACTGCGGTGACGCCAACAACTCCCACGTCACGAAGACCGTCGACGTGAAGGTCGATGCGACGCCGGCGCGCCCCGGCAAGGGTGGCATCAAGCCGTTCATGAACAGCGACCTCTTCGTGTCCAGTTCCGGCCGCACGCTGACCTACGATTTCGTCGCGCAGGGAGTGCAGCACTACGTCTCCACCAATGGGGGCACGCCGTACCCGAACAAGGATCTCACCGGCTACCAGATCGACTTCGGTGACGGCAAGAGCACCGGCGGCAACGGCACCGGGGGCGCGACCTGCACCAACGTGGGCGCCGACCCGGTCTACCTCAACCTCGACAACCGGAGCCACACCTACGCCAAGGCTGGCACGTACACCGTCAAGGCGACGGGCTACTACTGCGGCAACGGGGGCGAGAAGACCGTCACGTCGACCAAGATCGTGAAGATCGGCGCGTCGGCCCAGCCCGTGCCCACGCCGTCCAAGCCGGGAACCCCCGGCGGCACGACGACGGGCTCGACCACTGTGGGCCCGAAGGTGCAGACCGACATGACGCGCGAGGGCAGCTCGACGAACACCACCGCGGCGTTCGCGGGCGGCGCGCTTCTCGCCGCAGCGGGCGGCACGCTCGTCGTTCGCCGTCGCACCCGATGACGGATCCGGCGAGCGGCCAGCCTTGTGGCGGCCCTCGCCGACACCCGGCAGCGGAACGGCCCGAACCTCACGAGAGGTTCGGGCCGATCCGCGTGTGCCCAGCCGGGCCGCCAGGCATTGGCTCAGGTGAGTTCGAGGTACTCGTCCCAGCCGCCGGGCGGCGTCTCGCCGGGGGCGAGGGCCTGTAGCTTCTTGACGACCTTCGGGTCCTGCGCGTCCATCCAGTCGCACAGCTCACGGAAGGACACCATCTTCGCGTCCTTGTGCGCGGCGACCTTGCGCATGACCTCCTCGACGGCGTCCATGTAGATGCCGCCGTTCCAGCCCTCGAAGTGGTTGCCGATGACGAGCGGAGCGCGGTTGCCCTCGTACGAACGGTTGAACCCGGCCATGTAGGAGTCGACGGCCTGCTTGCGCCACGTCGCGTGCATGGCCGGGTTGCCCTTCGTCACCTTCGACTGGTTGAACATGATGTTGTAGTCCATCGACAGCACCTGGAAGCGCGTGCCGGCCAGCGGGATGGACTGCAGGCTCATGTCCCACAGGCCCTTGTCCTTCTTCGGCCACATCTGCAGCGTGCTCTTGCTCGTGTCGTAGCGCCATCCGAGCTTTGAGGCCTCGGTGCGCAGGTTGTCGCCGCCCTCGAGGCAGGGCGTGCGTCCGCCGATGAGTTCCTTGTCGTAGTCGAACGGCAGCGGCGGCAGGTCGTGGAACCCGGTGTTGGTGCGCCAGTTCGCGACGAACGAGCGGGCCTGCTCGATCTCGCTGCCCCAGTCGCTCGGCGACCACGTCGAGCCACCCGTCGGGCCGCAGAAGTGGCCGTTGAAGTGGGTGCCGATCTCGTGGCCCTCGGTCCACGACTCGCCGATGCCCTTGATCGTCGCGTGGACGCAGTCATCGGGCAGAAAGTTGATGTCGGTCGCACCAGGCTTGTGGTGCGGCGCGTGGTAGAGCGTCTTCTTGCTCTCGGGCAGGAAGTAGATGCCGGAGAGGAACAGCGTCATGTGCGCGCCGGTTTCACGTGAAACCTTGCGGAAGCGCGACAGCAACGGGTTGTCGACGAGCTCGGCCGCACCGTCCCACGACACGACGACGAACTGCGGCGGCACGTCGCCCTTCTTGAGCTTCTTGGGCTTGTAGAGCCCCGGCTGCGGGCCGGTGTCGCTCATCGACCCGTCGCCGATCGTCTTGCCCTGCGGGCTCGCCGACGACGCCGACGCCTTGGCCGAGCTGCCGGCCTTGACGCCCTTGCCGGAGCCGTCCGACTTCGACGACGTGCTGCATGCGGCGAGCGCCCACACGCCCGCGCCGCTCAGCACGGTGCGGCGCGCCACCGCAGCCTTCGACAGCGCCTTCGCGGTGCCGTCGTCGCCTCGTCCATCGTTCGTCGTTCCGTTGCCGTCAGCGGCCATGCTCACGTGTTCCTCCCGTTTGCCCCCGGTGTTCTTGTCTGCCGTTCCACAGTACGCGGGACCCCTGACGAGCGCCCAAGTCGACGCGCCGGACGGTGCGTCAGAGCAGGTCCTCCATCGCACAGCAGAGCACCTCGACGGCCGTCGCCCGCGCGCGGCAGGTCGACATCGGCACCTGGCCGAAACGGCCTCGCGCGACGGGGCTGCGGTTCAGCGCCCGGGTCGCGTGCTCGTCCCAGGTGACGTCGACGAACCAGGCGCCGTCAGCCTCGACGACCGCGCGCACGCGACCGAAAGCGCACACCTCCTGGCGCACGGCGAGATAGGCCCAGATGACGTCGCCCGCCCGCATCGTGCGGTAGCCACTGCGTAGGCACCAGCGTTCGAGTGGCTGCGAGCGCCCGATGGCAGCCCACACCGCCGTGGCGTCCGAGCGGGTGCGCCAGTCGTCGGGCTGGTGCTCGGCGTGCGCTGCGGGGTTGATGGGCAGCAACCAGTGAACGTCCCGCGCTGAGGGCGCCGCGCTCGTGTCCATGATCTCAGTCTCCCAGGGTGCGCCGGCCGATCATCGCCCGCAAACGCGGCATGGACGACGCGTCCTCGGGCGATGTTCCTCGCTCAGAACGTCGGCGGGTGCTCGCCCTTGATGACGAAGTATGACCCGCGGATCTCGCCGGCGAGCTTCGACTTCTGCCGCGCGAACTTGAACGCGCTCAACTCCTCGGGCACGTCCATGCCCTGCGAGAGCTTGAACCCGACGGCGCGCTTGCCGCCGTCGGCTCGCGTGTAGAGGACATTGACGGAAAGGCCCGAGGCGTAGAACACGTGAACCCACGTGATGCCGTCGACGTCGTTGACGCTCACCTGCAGCGGCTCGGACGCGAACGTGATGCGGCGCTCGTCGGCGAGGATCGACTCGACCCACGCGAGCGGCGCCGGCGCGTCGGCGACCACTTCGACGGTGAACGGGTGCTTGTACTTCGTGTCGAAGTAGCGCGCCTCGTTGGCACGCAGACCGGCGAGGGCGTCGGCGACGGGCGAGGACTCGAGGCCCTGCGTCGTCACGTTCTTGAAATCCACCGTTTGCATGTCGGCCCCCCCTGTCGCTGCGCTCGTCGAGAGTCTACTGACGCCGGCCCTTCAGGATGCCGCGGGCGCCTGGGCCTGACGTCGCGCCACCACTCGATGCACACCCTCGAGCGCGGCGATGCCGACGAGCGCGCAGACGCCCGCGATCGCCATCCTCGACAGGTTCGTCGGGTCGAGCGAGAACCAGCGACGGGTGAACGGCAGCAGGAACATCGGGACGTAGGCGAGGAAGCACGCCGTCACGAGCGCGAGACGCAGGCGGTCGAGCGGACGCGCGACGATGACGAGCACCCACCAGCTGCACGCGATGAGCGTCGTGAGCGTCGCCGTCGCGATCTGGGTGTGCCCGGCGCCGAACCCTGCGTCGGTGACGGCGTCCGCACCGCCGCCCTGGCCGTGGCGCACGAGCAGGTAGCACGCGAGCGTGACGGCGGCGATGACGAGCCCCGACGGAATCGCGAACCGCATGACGCGCGGCACGAATCCGCTGCGCGCTCGTTCGCTGTTGGGCAGCAGTGACAGCACGAACGAAGGAACGCCGATCGTGAACCAGGCGGCGATCGTCAGGTGGATCGGCTCGAACGGGTACGCGAGCGAGGGCGTGTGGAACAGGTGCGCCCCGAGCCCGAGCAGGCCGATGACGAGGGCGAGCGTCACCGCGTAGATCGTCTTCGTGAGGAACAGGTGCGCGACGCGTTCGATGTTGCCGATGACGCGGCGGCCCTCGGCGACGACGTGCGGCAGCGTCGCGAACTTGTTGTCGAGCAGGACGATCTGGGCGACGGCGCGTGTCGCGTCGCTGCCGGAGCCCATGGCGACGCCGACGTCCGCGTCCTTGAGGGCGAGGACGTCGTTGACGCCGTCACCGGTCATCGCGACGATGTGGTCGCGGCTGTGCAGCGCCCGCACCATCGCGCGCTTGCCGTCGGGCTTGACGCGCCCGAACACGACGCCCTTGTCGAGCGCGTCGGCGAGTTCGGCTGTGTCCGTGGGCAACTTGCGTGCGTCGAGCGCCTGGTCGGCCTCGCCGAGGCCGAGGGATTCGGCGACGGCGCCGACGCTGCGCGCGTTGTCGCCGGAGATGACCTTCACCTCGACGCCCTGGTCGTGGAAGTACTTGAGCGTCTTCGCGGCGTCGGGGCGCACCTTCTGCGCGAGCACGACGAGGG
Organism: Dermacoccus sp. CCH2-D9; assembly: GCF_001556795.1. Lineage (NCBI taxonomy): Bacteria > Bacillati > Actinomycetota > Actinomycetes > Micrococcales > Dermacoccaceae > Dermacoccus > Dermacoccus sp. CCH2-D9. The sequence continues at coordinate 2,320 of NZ_LSJT01000066.1, read as the reverse complement.
CGCGCGGCGTCAGCTCGCCGGGCGCGCCGTCGGCGTCGACGCGCGTCTCCGCCTCGGCGAGCAGCAGCACGCGAGCGCCGCTCGCGCCGACCTCCGTTGCGCGCTCACCGTCGGCGCTGTCGGGGTCGAGCAGGATGTCGGCGGCGCCCATGACCCAGTTGCCGTGCCCGGCGAACGAGACGCCCGACCACTTCGTCGCGGAACTGAACGGCGCCCGCGCCTCGACGCCCCAACCCGGCGCATCGCCGAACGCGTCCTTGACGGCGAGCATCGTCGCGTTCGGGTGCTCGTCGGCGTGCGCGAGGGCGGCGAGTGCCTCCTTCGCACTGCCCTCGTCGGTGTCACCGAGCGGTTCGACGCGTTCGAGCGTCATGCCCGGCTCCGTAAGGGTGCCCGTCTTGTCGGCGCAGACGACATCGACGCGCGCGAGGCCCTCGATCGCTGGCAGCTCGTTGACGAGGCACTGACGGCGCCCGAGGCGGATGACGCCGACGGCGAACGCGACGGACGTCAGCAGCACGAGGCCCTCGGGCACCATCGGGGTCAGTGCGGCCACCATGCCGAGGACGGCCTGCTTCCAGTCGTCGCGCGCGAGCAGCAGCTGGTTGACGATCGTGATGAGGCCGGCGGGGATGAGCAGGTAGGTGATGACCTTGAGGATGCTGTCGATGCCGCTGCGCAGTTCGGAGCGCACGAGCGTGAATTCGCCGGCGTCGGCCGTGAGCTTGGCGGCGTACGAATCTCCACCGACGGCGGTGGCGCGCATCAGCCCCGAGCCCGCGACGACGAAGCTGCCGGAGCGCAGTTCGTCGTCGCTGCGCTTGTCGATCGGGTCTGATTCACCCGTCAGCAGTGACTCGTCGACGTCGAGGTGATCGGCGCGCACGACGACACCGTCGACGGCGATCTGCGAACCGGACGACAGCTCGACGATGTCGCCGGTGACGATGTCCGTCGTCGGGATCTTCTTCGCCTCGCCGTCGCGCCGTACCGTCACCTCGGCCGTGTTGACGATGCTGAGCTGCTTCAGCGTGTGACGGGCGCGCAGCTCCTGCGCGATGCCGACGATGCTGTTGATGACGATGGCGAGCCCGAACAGCGCGTTGCGCAGCGAGCCCGTCGCGACGACGAGGGCCACGAGGATCGCGAAGATCGCGTTGATGCGTGTGAACAGGTTCGCTCGCACGATCTGCCACGTCGAGCGCATACCGTCGTCAGGGGCGTGGTTGACCTCCCCGCGACGCGTCAGTTCCTCCACCTCGGCCGTGCTCAGGCCCGCCTCGTGCTGTTCCCGCTCTCCCATCGACCCATTGTCTCGTGACGGCCTCCCCCGCGTGGCGCGAGGGCCGGGCCGAGACTCAGGGTGGCGGGTCACTCACAGGTAGGCGGGCAGCCGCGCGCCTACCTGTGAGTACCCGCCATCATGGGCTGCGATCAGATCTTCGACGCGCGATACCCCGCCTTGATCGCGGCAGCCGGCGTCGAGAAGCACATCTCGGGGTGCGTCTTCGCGTAGAAGCGCTGGCCGGGCCTGTGGAAGATGTGGCTCGACGCATTGCCCTTGATCGGCGCCCAACTGGGGCAGTTGACGCTGCCCTTCGGCATGACGATGGCGCTGCCGCGCGATGGCGCGGGGGCCGTCACCTTGACGTAGACACGCGTCGATGTCGAGGCCTTGTTCGTCGACGTCGCCTTGAGCTGAACGCTCCAGTATCCGCTCGCCTGCGGGGCCATCGACGTCGCGAAGTTGCCGCGCGCATCGGCCTTCAGCGTGCGCTGCGCGGTGTTCGGGGCAGAACCGTCAGCGTCGAAGAACACGACGACAGACGCACCCGGAGTCGCCGTCCAGGTCTTCGCCAGCTTCTGCGCCTGGCCCTTGAGCGTGATGCTCGAGCCCTTCGTGACCGTCGTCGGTGTCACGGCAAGGTTCGCGACGCGCGTCGTGACGGTCGCCGCGGCCAGGGCGGGCGTGGCGGTGAAGGCGGTGGCGGCGGCGAGCGTCGTCGCGCCGGCCAGGGCGAGGGCACGGTTCATCTGGGCGTTTCCTTCGAGGTGGGAGGGGTGACGGCCGTCGGCACGTCACCGCCGATCCTAGAGGTCATTGCGCTTTCAAGTTCTTGCTTTGCCCGAATCTCGCCGCTGGGCCGCCTGCCTCGTCGAACGGGGGCTGATTTCGTGGACACCGGCGACGGGCAATCATCCGGCGCTCCGGCAGTATGCGAGGCATGATCACGTCATGGTGAGGAACGTGTGGCTGCGTCCAGCGTCCGAGGCGGGCAGCCCGGACAGCACGGACACCGCCCGGTGCGCCATGTGCGGT
>NZ_LSJT01000065.1:0-18179 GCF_001556795.1 Dermacoccus sp. CCH2-D9 | reverse complement strand
GGCCGGAATCAACCATCCCGGCCCTGAGTGACTCACCACAGGTTGACATCCACCGGGATTCGCCGACGGGGACGGGATTCGCGAAGGGGGACGAAAATCGCAGAGGGGTACATGACGACGCGATGCGGGCCCCAGAGACCCGCACCGCGCCATGTCAGCTCACACCGTCAGCCAGCTGCGCCACCCGTCAGGCCATTGACGCCGACGGGCTTGTCGCCACCGACCGTCACGCGCCTCATGGCGCGCGGGCCAAGGTTGGCGTCGACGTAGTCGCGGTTCGCGTAGTGCGACGTCGCGCGGTTGTCCCAGATGCCGACGTCGCCGGGCGCCCAACGGTGGCGGATCGTGTGTTCGGGCTGCGTCAGGTGCGCGTACAGCACGTCGAGGATCGCCCGCGACTCGGCCTGCGACACGCCGACGATGTGGGAGGTGAAACCGGGGTTGACGAACAACCCGCGACGGCCCGTCTCGGGGTGCACACGCACGACGGGGTGCTCGACGACGGGCAGCTCGGTGACAACCTCGCCGCTCCACTCCTGCCCACCGTTCTTGCGCAGGTACGCGCCCCATTCGCGGTTGCCGTCGTGGGCGGCGACGAGCTGGTCGACTAGGCCGCGGAACGGCTCCGACAGCGAGTCGTACGCCGCCTGCGCGTCGGCCCAGGAGGTGTCGCCGCCGTAGTCCGGCAGCGTCACGGCGCGCAGGACGCTGATGGCCGGCGGCTCCTTCATGAACGTAACGTCCGTGTGCCACTCGTCGGAGAACGAGAACTCGGGGTCGGAGGAGTCGATCGAGTAGATCTCCTTGCGCTCGTGCGTGCCCGCGACGGGGTGGCCCGCCGTCAGCTCGCCGAGCAGGTTTCCGAGGCGCACCTGAGCGTCGTCGTCGAACGCGTCCTGACCCCGGAAGAAGAGCACCTTGTGCGCGAGCAGCGCGCGGCGCAGGTCGAACGCTATCGCGTCGTCGACCTGCGCGAGGTCGACGCCGTGGACGATTGCGCCGAACGCCGGGCCGAGGCGTTCGATGCGCAGCCCGGGCGTCGCGACGGTGCCGCCGTGGCGCGCCGCTGCGCTCGTCGGAACACCCGTCGGTGCGCCGCTCGCGGAGTCGACGTTCGTGTCGGGCGTGGTGTCGAGGAGTGTCATGGCAGACCCTTCGTTGCGCTTGCCGCCGCGTCGGTCGACGGGCGGCCGGGTCGTTACTCGGGGCACCCCGGCGCACGTGTGCGTTCGCATGGGGGTTGCCGCCCGGCCAGCCGAGACTTCGCGCCGGGGCTCGTGACCCGCACATAACGTAGCACTGGCCAAACATAAAGGTCGAGTTATGCATCAACGGCGGCCACACCGTGACATTCGTCAGGGGCCCGCCGCACCCGGGCGGCCATACTGAGAGCAGAACGCTCGTGGAGCACTCCCCCGTCGGTGAGCAGCGGTGATCGATGGTTCATGATCGCCCTGACCGTGTTCGAGATCGGAGCGTCGATCGTCACGGTCGAGTTCGTGAAGTCGCATGGTGGCAGCGATTTGAGCGCGTACATGTGGTCGCTGCTCGCGCCGGCCGTCGGCGCTCTCGTCTACTGGGCGCGCACACGCCGCGCGTCAGGGGCCCGCGCCGCGATCCTCGCGTTCAACCTGCGCTCGGCGGCCGTCGCCATCGCGAACAGTTCGTTCCAGAACGCGTTCGCGTGGACGCAGATCATGACGGTGGCGGCGATGCTCGTCGGCATCACCCCCACCGTCATGATTGCGCGTCGCCTGCGTCTGGACGGGCAACGAGCAGCCGCTCAGCACCGCCAGTGAGAGCTCAGGGTGCCCAGTGCGAGCCCAGCGGGTAGCCGCCGTTGTCGCCGTTGTCGGTCGTCTTCGTGGCGAGCACCTGGTGCAGGTGCAGCCAGCCCTCCTCGAACCCGAGGCGTGAACCGGCCATGTAGATGCCCCACACCTTCGCGGTCGGCAGGCCCGCCTCGGCGACGCAGAAATCCCAGTTCGCCTCGAGGTTGCGGCACCAGTCGCGCAGCGTCAGGGCGTACGACAGGCGCAGGTTCTCGTCGTGCTGAACCTCGAAACCGGCGTCGTGGCACTCACTGATGAGCCGCCCCGGCGAGGCGAGCTCGCCGTCGGGGAAGACATAGCGATCGGTGAACGGCTCCGGCTTGGCCGATGCCGTGTCGTCGCGACGCGTGATGCAGTGGTTGAGCAGGCGGCCACCGTCGCGCAGCTTCGAGTGCAGGAAGGAGAAGTAGTTGGCGTAGTTCTTCACGCCGATGTGCTCCGTGAGGCCGATCGAGCTGACGGCGTCGAAGCCCGTCTCGGTGACGTCGCGGTAGTCGCCGTGGCGGATCTCGACGAGGCTCCCGAGGCCCGCCTCACGCACGGCGCGCTGACCCCACTCGGCCTGTTCCTTGCTCAGGGTGACGCCTATGACGTGGACGCCGCGCTCGCGAGCGGCGTGCATCGCCATGCCGCCCCAGCCGCAGCCGACGTCGAGCAGCCGTTGGCCGGGCTGCAGGTCGAGCTTGTCGGCAACGAGGGCGAACTTGCGCTCCTGCGCGTCCTCGAGGGTGTCGTCCGGCGTGTCGAACACGGCGCACGTGTAGGCCATCGAGTCACCGAGCACCTTCTCGTAGAACGCGTTCGAGACGTCATAGTGGTGCTTGATCGAGTCGGCGGCGCGGCCCACCGGGTTCACCTTGGCGAGGTGGCGCTTCCAGCGGGGCTCGTTCTCGACCTCGGGCAGCGGCGGGTGGACGAACGCCTTCGGCCCCAGCTGCTTGACGACGGGCGCGAGCGCCGACGCGACGCCCTTCGGCGTCAGCTGCTTCGTGCGCACGTCACGCTTGATGCGGCTGAACACCTCGTAGGGGTCACCAGGGTGGAAACCGGTGCCGGTCAGCGTGCCCGTCAGATAGGCGCGGGCGAGGCCGAGATCGCCAGGGGCGCTGAGGAGGTAGCGCAGCCCCTCCTCGCTCTCGACACGCACGGCGATGTCGCTGTCGCGCGGGCCGATGTCGGTGCCGTCGTACGCCGTGATGCGGAAGGGCAACGGCCCCTCCAACACGGCCTGGACGGCCTGGGCGACGAGGGGGGTGGCGGTCGTGGTCTGGCTCATGCGTGCGTCCTCATCTTGTCAGCGAACTCAGGAAGGCGGCCCTGCGGGTCGTACTTCGTCTTCATGCGGCGGTATTCGGCTGCGCCGTACAGCGCTTCGAACGTCTCGGCGTCGTAGTAGACGTCGGAATAGAGCGACTTGTGGCCGTGCATCGTCGGCAGCACGGCCTCGATGTCGCGGTTGACGTCGCCGTCAGACCGCCCGGGGGTGATGGCGACGGTGCCCCAGAACCCGACGTTGACGTACGTGCGGTTCGATTCGAGCTGGTACAGCGGCCACGCGTCGTCGCCGCGCAGGCGCAGCGGGCACACCCACACGGGCGTCATGCCGACGTGCTCGTCGAACCACGGCATGAACGTCTCGAGCTGTTCGAGGGGCACCTCGACGTCCTGCACGACGCGCTCGCGCGGCAGTTCGCCGCGCATCTCGTCGATCTTCGCGGCGAAGCCCCAGCGGTTCTCCCACCCGACGATGCGGTGGTAGAAGTCGCTGCGACGGTACTTGCGCGGCCACACGCGTCGCACCTTCGGGTTCTGTGCGAAGAACGCGTCGGAGCACCAGAACCAGTCGGTGTCCCAACGCCAGATGTAGTCGTGCGCGCTCAAGGTGTCGCGGTCGAGCTCACTGATGCTCTTGTAGAAGATGTTCTGCCCCGTGTAGTCGCTCGGGCGGCGGCGCGTCTCGGGGAAGAAGTTGGCGAGCACGAGATAGGCCTCGTCCTTGCTGACGATCATGCCGTCGAGGCCGTCGACGCGTTCGCCCTGCCACTCGCGGGTCTCGACGATGGCGTCGATCGCTCGCGTCATGGCTGCGACGCTCGCGAACCGCACGTTGCGCGTCTCGACGAGGTCACCGATCGGCTGCAGTTCGATGCGCAGACGCGTCGCGTAGCCCAGGCTGCCGTAGCTGTTGGGGAAGGCGCGGAAGAGGTCGGCGTGCTCGTTGGTCGGCGAGGCGGTGAGCAGCTCGCCGGTGCCGGTGAGGATATCCATCTCGAGGACGGACTCGTGCGGCAGTCCGTTCTTGAACGACGTCGACTCGATGCCGAGGCCGGTGACGGCGCCGCCGAGGGTGATCGTGCGCAACTGCGGGACGACGAGCGGCATGAGGCCGTGCTCGAGCGTGGCGTCGACGAGGTTCTCGTACGTGCACATGCCCTGGACGTCGGCCGTGCGAGCGTCGGCGTCGATGCTGATGACGCCCGTGAGGCCGCTGACGTCGAGGCCTACCTTCGCTTTCTCACGCGGACGGAAGAGGTTCGAGGTCTTCTTCGCGAGGCGCACCGTGGCGCCGGCGGGGATGGCTTCGAAGGAGGCCCTCAACTGCGCGACGGCAGAGGCGTGAGCGGCCTCACCGGCCAGTTCCACACTGGGCTGTTTTTTCTTATCGAACATCTATGCTCTCCACGTCTCAGGAAGTTACGCCTGCCCCGGTTGCAGCACCAAATCAGGCCGGCTCATTCCCGAGCAACCGCTCGACCCAGGCGTTGCGGAACATGCCGGACGGGTCATGCCGACGCGCCTCGCCGTCGAGGGCATGCAGTCCGGGGAACTGTTCGCTGAGCTGCTGCGGCGGTGCCGCGTGCAACTTGCCCCAGTGCGGACGCGGGTGGCCGAGTGCAGCTTCGAGGGCCGGCAGTTCACGGCGGACGGCGTCCGGGTCGCGGCGCCAGGTGAGGTGGATGGCGAGCATCTCGCCGGTGGCGAACGGGCTCGCACTGAGGCTGTCGCCGGCGACGGCGCGGATCTCCATCGAGTGCGCGAGGCGGGCGAAGACATCGGCGAACCGTGGCAGCGCTCGCAGGGCGTCCGCGACCGTTTCACGTGAAACGAAGTACTCGCTCTGCACCTCGTCGCCGACGCTGGGGGCGAAGTCGCTGCGGAAGTGAGTCAGCCGTTCGGCGCTCGGCCCGTGAACACCGAGCTGCTCAGTCACCGCGACGGGATCAGCGCCTGGGCTCGGGTGACGAGGGCTCGTCGCGGCGCGGGCGCCGGCGAGCTGAGCCGGAGCATCGACGCCGCGCGGACGCTTGGCGAAGAGCAACGCCCGACCGCCGTCGCTCCAGTCGGGGGCGATGCTGAACGAGTAGAGCGGGCGCGTCAGGTCGTCGAGATGGTCGACGAGGGCGTCGTATTCGAGCCCTTCGTACACCGTCGTCGCGATGTCGAACGCGGGCACGACGTCGAGGATCAACTCGACGACGGGCCCGAACAGACCGAGATGCACGGGATAGTGCTCGAACCCGGGTTCGCCGCGCGTCATCGTGTGCAGATCGCCCGCAGCGGTGACGTGGGTGAGCGAACGCACCGCAGACGCGAGGCTCGGACGCTCCCATCCGGAGCCGTGCGTCGCCGTCGCGATGGCCCCGGCGACGGTGATGTGCGGCAGTGACGCAAGGTTCTCGAGCGCCCAACCACGCTGCGCGAGAACGGCGTTGACCTGCGCATACGTGGCGCCGCCGTCGATGGTGACGCAGCGTGCGTCCTCGTCGAGGTCGATGCGACGCTCGAGGTCGAGGAGGCTGAGCTGCACGCCGTCTGTGTCGGCGATGTCGTTGAAGCTGTGGCCGGTGCCGACCACCCTCAGCCGCCCACCGTCGGCCGCTGCCCGGCAGACCGCATCCTGCACCTGCGACGTCGTCCGCGGCGCGTATCGCTCGCGCGCTTCGAAGACGACGGTGCCGGCCCAGTTCGTGGCAGGGAGCGCGCTCATCCCCCGACGTTATACCCGCCCGACGGCGCTCGCCCGGGGTGCTCGAGGCCGGGGTGCTGGCTCTACGGGCGAGTGAGTCACTCGTGTCCGGGTGAGTCAGTCAGGACTGACTCACCCGGACGTTGGTGACGCAGCTGGATCTCACGTCGCATGCGCCGCCCTGCGGGGCGTGGCGCGACGGGAGTCGAACGATCAGATCGAGACGACCATCTTGCCGGTGTTGGCGCCGTTCAGCAGGTCCATGAACGCCTGCGGCGCGTTCTCCAGGCCCTCGACGACCGTCTCGTCCCACTGAACCGAGCCATCGGCGAGCCACGTCGCCATCTTCTGCTGGAACTCGGGCACGAGGTCGCGGAAGTCGCTCTGGATGAACCCGCGGATCGTGATGCGCTTGCCGATGACGAGCGCGAGGTTGCGCGGCGCGGCGGGCGGCTCCGTCGAGTTGTACTGCGCGATGGCGCCGCACATCGCGATGCGCCCGTGGGTGTTCATCGACGAGATGGCCGCCTCGAGGTGGTCGCCCCCGACGTTGTCGAAGTAGACGTCGATGCCGTCCGGCGCGGCGTTCTTGAGCAGGCCGCGGACGTCACCGTCCTTGTAGTTGAAGGCGGCGTCGAAACCGAGCTCCTCGAGGCGCGCGATCTTCTGTGCGGAGCCCGCCGAACCGATGACGCGGGACGCACCCTCGAGTTTCGCGATCTGACCGACGAGCGAGCCGACGGCACCGGCCGCGCCGGAGACGAACACCGCGTCGCCGGAGTGGAATTCACCGGCGCGCATGAGCCCGCCGTACGCCGTGATGCCGGGCATGCCGAGCGCGCCCAGGTAGGCGGACGGCGACACCTGCGCGCCACCGACGTTCGTCGAGACCTTGCGTGCCGCCTTCGCGGGCACGACGGCCATGTCGCGCCAGCCGAGGCCATGGAGGACGAGGTCACCCTCCGCGAAACCCTCAGCGCGGGATTCGACGACCTCGCCGACCGCGCCGCCGTCGAGGGGCTCGTCGATCTGGAACGGCGGGACATAGGACTTCACGTCGTTCATGCGGCCACGCATGTACGGGTCGACGCTCATGACGGTGTTGCGCACGAGCAGTTCGCCGTCGCTGAGGGCGGGGAGTTCCCGCGTCTCGAGGCGGAAGTTGTCGGAGGTGGGCGCGCCATGGGGGCGCGACGCGAGCACGATCATCTGAGAAGTCGTCATGCCCTCACATTGCCACGGGCCACCGACAACGCTCCAACCGAGCCGGTCGAAGCCCCCTGCGTATCCACGGTCCACGACGGTCGATTCAAGGGCGAATGTGACCGAAATCGCGGATGAGGACGCCGCTTGCGAAGATGGCCGAATCGCAGATGGGGACGACAATCGCGGAGGGGCGGGCCTTCAGGGACGCAGCGCGTCAGTGGTGGTCGCGCAGTTTCAGCTGGTAGTAGACCGTCGCGCCCGTGGTGTCTAGCTGTTCGAAGCCGTGCGATTCGTACAGGCGGTGCGCGTAGGCGTTGTTGCTCTGCGTGCTGACGCGAACGTGGTGCGCACCGTTCTCACGGGCACCGTCGAGTACCGCTTCGAGCAGCGACCCGCCGACGCGGCGTCCGCGTGCGGCTCCGTCGACGAACAGGTCGGCGATCACCCAGTCGTGAGTGAGGTGGATCGAGTCGAACGCGCGGTAGACCTGCGCGAACCCGACGACGCCCACGCTGTCCCGGGCGCCGAGGACGAGCGTCTGCCCCGTCTCGATGCGCTCGGCCAGAAACGTCCGCGCGTCTGGCGTTGGCGCCTTGCCGCAGAAGCTGCGGTACTGCTCGAACAGATCGACGAAATCCTCGACGTCCCCAGGCATGGCATGTGCGATATCGATGTTCACGCCTTCATCTTGCCCAATCGCGCACGCAGCGGCCTCTGGGCACCGCAGAGCGGTTCGCCGGACTCGACGAACCGCTCTGCGGGCGTCAGGTCACAACGAGCGGGCGATGAGTTCCTTCATCACCTCGTTGGCGCCGCCGTAGATCTTCTGGATGCGCGCACCGGCGTACATCTTCGCGATGGGGTACTCGAGCATGAAGCCGTAGCCGCCGAACAGCTGCAGGACGCGGTCGATGACATTGCACTGCACGTCCGTCGTCCAGTATTTCGCTCGCGAGGCGGTGGCCGAGTCGAGCTTGCCCTCCATGTGCAGCATGATGCAGTGATCGAGCAGGGTGCGGGCGGCGAGCACGTCCGTCGAGCACTCGGCGAGCACGAAGCGCGTGTTCTGCAGGTCCATCAGCGTGCCGTCGAACAGTTCACGCGACTTCGCGTGCTCGACCCCGAGCTTCACGGCCAGCTCCGCCGATCCGACGGCGGTGCACGCGAGGCCGAGGCGCTCCTGCGGCAGCTGCTCCATGAGGTGGTAGAAACCGCGCCCCTCCTCGCCGAGCAGATTCGCGACGGGTACGCGCATGTCGGTGAAGTGCAGTTCGCGCGTGTCTTGACCGTGCTGGCCGATCTTCTGCAGCACGCGCCCGCGCTCGAAACCGTCGAGGTCGGCCGTCTCGAGCACGATGAGCGAGATGCCCTTGTGCCCGGCGGCCTTGTCACGCTCGCAGGTGCGGGCCACGAGGACGATGAGGTCGGCGTGACCGGCGTTCGTGATGAACGTCTTCGAGCCGTTGATGATGAACTCGTCGCCGTCGCGCACCGCGCGCGTCGAGACGCGCTTGAGGTCGGAGCCCGCGCCGGGTTCCGTCATGCCGATGGCGCCGACCCATTCGCCGGAGCACAGCTTCGGCAGCCACTTGCGCTTCTGCTCCTCGGTGCCGTAGGCGACGATGTAGTGCGTCACGATGATGGCGTGGACGACGAAGCCCCACGAGTCGTCACCGGCCTTCGCCTGCTCGATGGCGACGACGGCCTCGTGCGCGAACGTCGCGCCGCTGCCGCCGTACTCCTCTGGCACCGACAGGCCGAGCAGGCCCAGCTCACCCGCCTTCGTCCAGACGTCACGATCGACCTGGTGCTGTTCGCTGTAGCGGTCGATGTTCGCGAAGATCTCGCGGCTGAACGTGGCGGCGAGACGCTGGAGGTCTTCCAGTTCGTCGTCCATCCACGGCGAGCGGTACGGCAGGGGTGCGGCCGGGCCCATGGGTCTTTCCTTTCGTCGGTTCCACCAGTGTGCCCCACATCACAACAACCTTGGCGCTGCGGGCGCGTCTCATTCACTGCACGCCGCACCGGCTCCTTCACCCGAAGGGACCAACGACCCTGAATCTATGTTGACCGTCAGGTACGCTTTATCGAACGCAAGTGGTGAAATCCGACACGCGTAGTGGGTCTGACGTCCGACCGGGTGGTGGCGGACGACAGACCCGCGCGAGCCGCCACGGCGCCGCGCACGGGGGAAGCGCAACCGAGAACGAGGAGCTGCTGCATGGCCAGCCATGACGCCGGGTGGGAGGCGTTCCGCGAGGAGTTCCGCCACTGGATGGAGCTTCGGGGGATGACGAGCAGGGCCCTCGCCGCTCGCCTCAACGAACTCTCCGTCGACCAGCCGTTCGACGAGCACGTCGTCAAGCGATGGCGCCACTCCACGTCACCGCCCCTCGAAGCCGTGCGTCACATCGCCTCGCTGCTCGCGATGAGCGACGATCCGAGCGGTCAGGCTCCCTACGATCCCGCGTTCATCCTGCGTCGCATGGGCCTGCTCGCGCCCGCCGCGCCGGCCCAGGAACTTCTCGACACGAGCCTGCGCCTGCAGGAGCTTCGCCTGCGCCTCAGTGAGGTGCGCGGCCAGCTGAGCCGCCACGCCGCGCGAACCGGCGCCGGCCAGCTCGTCCAGACGGCGCTTTCGTATGGGTACGCCGCGGCCGTCTTCCCCGTCTGGGAGGGGCCGGTCGGCTATCCGATGCATGTCGCCGACCGCATCGACTTCCGCACCCCGCGCGACGACATCCCTGCCGTCGAGGAGAACGACGAGATGCTCGCCGCGCTCGTCGCCAACGCCGCCGTACCGGGCACCCGCCATCCACGATTCAGCACCCAGCCTGATGATCTGGCTGAACAATCGCACTGGGCGATCCAGCTCATCGGCCGCCCCTCGATGCGCAACGGCAAGGCCATCCACCCCGCCGCGCCGGCGATCGCCGTCACCGCCTCGACGACGAGTGCGTGGGCCGACGACGTGGGCGGCATCATCGCGTGGCTGCTCGGCTACGGCTTCGTCTCGACCCGCGAGATCGCGCGTGAGCTGACGCGCAACCCGATCGCGACGGACGCGCTGCGCAGCGAGGTGCACGATCAGTTCGTCGCGCGCCCGCCGTCGCACCACGTGTGGACGCACCACAGCGTCATGGTGCCCGAGGACAACCCGAACTCACCGTGGGCCGCAGCCGACGGAACCGGCTCGCCCGGCCTCGTGCACATCCGACTCGTCGAGGATCACCGGCTCATCGAGTGGACGTCCGAATGGCTCGGCGGGCAGCTCGGCATGAGCGCCGAGGAGGCTCTGACGCTGGCGGAGACCACCGCGTCCACCGTCGAGGCCCGCCTGCACAGCGGCGCGCTCGCCCACGTGCGACGACGCACCCTGCTCGTGCCGACACCGTTCGCCGAGACGCCGGCGCAGCGGTGGGAGAACGCCCTCGGCGCGGCGCTGGCCGCGACGCGCTTTCTCGCCGAGCTCGGCGTCGAGCGCACCGACGGCCTCGACGCCGTGCATGATCGGTTGCTGCGAGACGAACCGGACATCGCCCACTCTTTGCTGCGGTGGCTGGCCGACCACGAGTGCCCCCTGGTCAATCCGAAATTTTCGTCCTGGTCGAATAGGGCCTGACGAGGGTCGGCGAAAATTTCTGTCCACAGGTCGGACAACCGACTTAGTGGGCGGCGAAGCGAGCCGCGCCTTCCTACACTGGCCGGAAGCCACGGCATGCGCCCGCGTCGGACACGGGCACGCTCACGAGGGGACCACCGACGATGGCAGCGCACGACTCCAGCTGGGAGATCTTCCGCAGCGAACTCAAGCATTGGATGGAACTGCGCCGCTTCACGAACAAGGCGCTCGCCGAGGCGATCAACGCAGACCTGCCCTCCAGCGGTCTGAGCGCACCCGTCGACGAGCAGATCATCAAGCGCTGGCGGCACTCGACGTCACCGCCCCTGATGACGCTCAAGGTCATCGGACGCATCCTCGGCATGAGCAGCGACCCCACCGGCCGCGCGATCTACGACCCGACGCACCTGCCGCGTGTCATGGGCATCCTCGACCCCGCCCCCGAGAACCCCGAGCTCATCGAAGCGGCCTACCGGCTGCAGACGGTGCGCGCCAAGATCGCCGAGGCCCAGAGCACCCTGACGGCGATCACTGCTGACGAGGGCGCCGTCAACGTCGTGCGCACGGCCACCGCGTCGGGGCTCGGCGCCGCCGTCCTGCCCGTCTTCGAGGGCCCGCGCGGCTACCCGATGCACGTCTCCGACCGCATCGACCTACGCGCACAGGGCGCCGAGGCCACCGCGCCGCAACCGAACCAGTACCCCCTCGTCCACGACGCGCTGCACGACGCGTTCGCCGTCCGCAGCCGACGCGCACCGCGCTTCGCCGACACGAGCCTGCAGCCCAACCCCGACGCCTACGCCGCCTGGGCCGTGCAGCACGTCGGCTGCCCGCGCGCGAGCGAGGTGCATCGCCCCCACGTCGGCTTGCCCGCCATCGCCATCACGTCCGTCACGACGACGCCGTGGCCCGACGAAGTCGGCGACCTCATCGCGATGGTGCTCGGCTACGGCTTCACGACGACGCGTGAGCTCGCCCGCGAGCTCGTGTGCGACCCCTATGCGGCGGAACCGCTGCGCGCCGACATCCATGACAACTTGCTCTACGCGGCGACCCCGCTGCGTCGCGTGTGGACGCACCACGGCGCCGTCGTTCCGCCGGCGAACGACCATGCACCGTTCGGCGACGCGCAGGGCCGCGCGACGAGTCAGCTGCTGCACTTCTACGTGCGCGAGGACGATGCGTCCCTGCGTCACGCCGCCGAGCACCCGGCGGGCCGCCTCGACCCCGTCTCTCCGGAGGAGCTCGACGCCGCCGTCGCCCGCACGAGCGCGACGCGCGCGGAACTCGACGCTCGGTTCGAGCGCGTGCAGGACAACCCGCGCATCCGACGCATTGACTACGCCTTCACGCCCGAGGCCGAGGACCGCTGGGCGCTGGTGTTCGAGATGACGCTGACGATCCTGCGCACGCTCGACGAGCTGGGCGTACGCCTCAACCTCGCCGAACTGCACGAGCGACTCGCGCGCACCGAACCGCAGGTCGCACCGCAGGTGCTGCGCTGGCTCGCCGACCACGACGCGCCGTTCGTCGAGTCGCGTCACCGCACGCGGCACTGACGGGCGACTGACGCGCGGCGCCCTGCGACGAGGAGACCCCGTTCAGGCGGCCCGGCGCTCAGCGCAGCGCGTGCAGCCAGGCGCGGGCGCCCGCAAAGGCCTCGTCGCTCGTCTCGGGGGCGACGTCGACGGGACGCTTGTCGGCGCGCGCGTACGAGCCGAGATAACGCACGTCGGCGGCGACGCGCTTGAGCCCCATGAGCGCCTCCCCGACACGTTCGGACGCGATGTGCCCCTCGATGTCGAGCGAGAAGCAGTAGCTGCCCATCGCCTCGCCCGTCGGGCGCGATTCGAGGCGCGACATGCTGATGCCGCGCGTCGCGAACTGCTCGAGCAGTTCGAGCAGCCCACCGGCGCGGTCGGCGTGCTGGTACAGCACGAGCGTCGTCTTGTCGTGGCCCGTCGGCGCGGGGGTGCGGGGGCGGCCCGCGGCGTCGCGGGCCTTCGTCACGAGGACGAATCGGGTGACGGCGCCCGCGTTGTCGCCGATGTGTGTGGCGAGGGTCTCGAGGCCGAAGACGTCGGCGGCCATCGGCGCGCACACGGCCGCCTGGAAGTTCTCGGCAACGTCATCGGCGAGGCTCTGCGCGGCGGCGGCCGTCGACAGCGTCGGCACGTAGGTCGCCTGTGGCAGGTTCGACGCCATCCAGCCGCGCACCTGCGGCCACGCGTGCGAGTGCGACCCGACCCCCGTGATCTGCTCGGCGCGCGTGCCCGGGCGGGCCGCGAGGACGAACGTGATCGGCACGAGCACCTCACCGACGAGCAGCAACTGCGAGTCCGTGGGCGCGCCGGCTCCCGCGTTGAGGGCATCCAGCGTGGAGCTCACGCCACCCTCGACGCTGTTCTCGATCGGCACCATGACGCCGTCGACGCCACCCGAACGCACCGCGTCGAGCGCTGCCGGGACGGTCGCGAACGGGACCGAACGTTCCAGGGCAGCCGCGACGAGGCCGTCCGTCGTGGTCGGGGCGCCGGACGAGCTGGGAGTCTGGTGCGAACTCGCCTCACCTGGGGTCGAAGCACCCGCGGCCGGCGCGGTCACGTCCGCACCCTCGTCACTGGCGGGACACACCGCTGCGGCGGCGTCACGCGTCTGCTGCTCGAGCCACCCCCGCAGCGCAGCCTGCGTGAACGTGCCGGCAGGGCCGAGGTAGCCGTAGGTCGGGTCGTCGTGCGTCATCGGGCATTCCCCTCACCGGCGCGCGCCGCGGCGACCGCCTGCTTCTCCTCGGGCGTGAGCTCGCTCGAACTCGCGCCTGCTTCGACACTCTTGGCGTACGTGCGCGACTCAGCGCGCCCGTGGATCGACGAGATGACGAGCCCGTCACCGGCGTCATCGACGAGGGCCGCCGAGAACGACAGCTGACCCGCCATGTCACCGAACGCGTCGTATCGGACGACGGCGACGTGCTTGAGCGCGCGTCCCGAATCGGCACGGGCTGCGGCGAGTTCGGTTCGGGCAGCGGCGATGTCGCGCGCCACCTGGCGCGGGCCGCCGCCGTCGTCACCGATGATGGACGCGAGGCGGGCCTCGCTCGCGCGCACCTGCACGAGCGCCCACCCGGCGAGCAGGAGAGCACACACTGCGACGGCGAGAGCGACGGCGATCACGACGTCAGCCTATGCAACCGGGCGTGGTCGATCAGACCGGCACCCAGGCCGGGAATTCGACGCCGGCGAGGGCGGCCACCATGAGCGCCGCGAACAGCAGGCACACGACGCCACCGGCGGTGCGGATGGCGGAGAGGCTGAGTCGCTTGAGCAGCGCCTTTCCGGCGACGGCGCCCAGCGCCGAGACCAGGGCGAGCGCGAGGAACGCCGACAGGCCGACGAGCCAGGGGTTGCCGCCACGCGCGACGAAACCGGCGGTCGCGAGCTGGCTCAGGTCGCCCCACTCGGCGAGGAACAGGATGAGGAAGCTCGCCCCGATCGCCTTGAGCCCCTCGGCCGGCTTGGCCTTGGCACCGAACTCCTCCTCGGCCTCCGCCTCACCCTCATCGGCCTCCTTCGCGCCCTTGATCAGCACGAAACCTGCGACGAGGAACAGCAGCGCGACGACGGCGTGCACCGGCTTCTCGGGAAGCAGCGTGAGGACGCGTCCGAACAGGACGGCGACGACCGTCTGGACGGCGAACGCCGACGCGACACCGATCCACACGTACAGCGGTCGGTATTTCGTCGCGAGCACGAGCGTCGCGATGAAGGTCTTGTCAGGGAGTTCGACGAGGAACAGCGTCGTGAAGACGGTCAGGGCGAGAGCAAGATCCACGGGCCACGAGCCTACCGGGTCGCAGCGAGGATCCAGGATCAGCGACTACGCTTGAGCAGTGTTCCGTCGGTGGCTCGTGACTGCTCTCGTCGCCGCCGTGACGTTCGCGGCGCTCGCCGTGGGCATCTCCGTCGCCAAGTCCGACACCTCCCCCACGCATCGCGCGCTGCCGGGCAACCTCGTCGTCGTCGGCATGCCGGGGCTGACATGGAGCGACATCAACCCCGACACGACACCGACGCTGTGGGACATGTCGCAGCACGCCGCCGTCGGCAACCAGCTCGTCCGCGTCATCAGCGACCACTCGTGCAGCGACGCGGCATGGGTGACGCTGGGCTCCGGTACACGCACCCCGCTCGGCTACAGCCCGCCGATGGCGGCAGCGTCCGGCACGAACGACTTCTGCCCGCCCCCGGTGAAAGGCGAGTACGACGCGACGCACCACACCTACCGCTACCCGCAGTGGAGCACGTGGGCCAAGGACGCGCTGAAACGCAACATCCCCTCACGCATGGGGCTCGTCACCTCGACACTGGAGAAGGACGGCCAGTGCGTCAGCGCCGTCGGAGAACGGGCAACGCTCGGTGCGGCGAACCGTCAGGGCGTCGTCTCGCACTACTGGCCGAGCATCTCCGGCGCTGACCTCGCCGCGTGCCCCGTCACGTACGTCTCGCTCGAGGGGCGCAGCGACGCGCAACTGCGTCAGGTGCTCGACGCGGCACCCATCGACACGACCGTCCTCGTCACCGGCCTCACCGACGACGAACGCCCCGAATCGCCGCGCGCGATCATGCTCGACGGGCCGACGGTCGGCTCGGGCATGCTGCGCTCGCGCCAGACGCGTCAGCGAGGGATCGTCACGACGACCGACATCTCCGCGTTCGTCCTCGAACGCACCCCCCGCGCGCCGGTGCTCGGCGAGGGGCGCCCCCTGTCGATCGAACCCGTCTCGACGCCCGCCGCACTGCGCTCGGTGCGCAACACCCAGACCCTCCTGCGCACCGAGCGCAACCTCGTCGGGCCGTTCTTCGTCTGGGTCGCGGCCCTCGGCGCGCTCGCCGTCACCATCGGGGCGTGGCTGTCGGTCCGCGCGCGCTGGTGGCCCTGGAGCGGACGTGACGTGGCCGACGGCAACGACGCGGGCGTCGGTGCGGGCCCATGTCCTGGTGTGGCGTGGTGGCCATGGCGAGGACGCGACGCGGCTGACGGCGACGCCGCGGCCCGCGCCGTCATGACGCGCCGGCTGCGGGTGGCGCGCGGCTGGTGGGCGACGACGGGTGCGCTGCTCGGTGCGGTGCCGGTGGCCACCTTCCTGGCGAACCTCTACGCCTGGTACCTCCACGACCATGCGTTGGCGTGGCTCGGCGGGTGCGTCGTCGTCATCATCGTCGTCATCGCGACGCTCGCACTGCTCGGGCCGTGGCGTCGCTGGACGCCCGGCCCTGCCGTCTTCGTCGCCTCCTGCACCGCGCTGGTGCTCGCGATGGATGCGGTGCAGGGATCGCCGCTGCAGCTCGTCAGCGTGCTCGGGCTGCAGCCGGTGTACGGCGGCCGATTCTTCGGGATGGGCAACGTCGGATACGCGCTGTTCATGACGTCATGCCTGTTCGTCGCGGCGATGCTCGCGGGGCGTTATCGCGCGATGAAACGGCCGCGGCTCGCATTGCTGACGGTGCTCGCGATCGGCGTGCCCGCCATCCTCATCAACGGGGTGCCGCAGTGGGGCAACGAGGGTGGCGGCTCGGCAGCGTTCGTGCCCGCGATCATCTACCTGGCGATGCGTGCGCGCGGGTGGCGGATCACGCTGACGCGACTGCTGCTCGCCGCGTTGGGCGGTGCTGCGTTCGTCTTCGTCATCGGCTGGCTCGACTACCTGCGCGGCGAGAGTGCGCGCACACACCTCGGCGACATCTTCGCCGGCCTCGTCGGCGACGGGCAGGTCAACCCGATCAGGCGGGTGCTGTACGCAAACTGGCACATGCTCAACACGCATTGGTTCTACTGGTTCGTGCCGATCTGGCTCGTCGTGTGCATCGTCGTGCTCGCGTTTCCCGACGGGCCCGGGCGCTTCCTCAAGCCACTGCTCGTGCGCGTGCCCATGATGCGGCACGGCCTCATCGCCATCACGATCATGCTCGCCGCCGGATTCCTCGCCAACGACTCGGGCACCTCGATCCCGCCCGCCGGGGCGCTCGTCATCATGCCACTGCTCGTCATCGTCGCGGCGCGCCTCGGATCGCCGCGCACGAGCGAAGCCCCTCGCGTGCCTGCCGTGAAGAGTTGACGGCCGTACCCATCTGCGATTTACGCCCACGTTCAACGGACGTTGCGGGCAGGCGAATGTGGACGAAAATCGCAGATGTGTACAGGCTGTCGCGGGCTTCGAGCCCTTTCCACTGCTCCCTTCACACCGTCGCCGACGTGGAGCCGGCGTCTCACGCGCGCGCCGCTCGACCACTTCCGTCAGACGACGCCCCGGCAGCGACACGCGTGAGGCCCCCGCACCTGACGATGTGGGGGCCTGACGAAGAGTGCAGGCGAGGTGAGCGCCTGGCGACGGAGTCGACGAGGCAGACGCCCCACGCTGAGCCCTGACTCACCAGGATCTGACGGTGAGAGCCGAGCTCAGTGCGACCTGAAGGCGGACGTCAGCGCAGCGTGATCTGGCGCGAGACGATGCCGTTGCGGGCGCGACCTTCGTCGGCGGTGAGCGGCTCGGTCTCGAGCGAGGCAAACGCATCGTCGAAGGCCTTGGCGAGTTCGGCCATCGGCGCGGCCTGCTGCTCGGGCAGGCGGTCGGTCGCGACCTCCCAGACGGGCGTCAGCACGCCGCACGCACGGAACGCGCCGAGGAGGCGGCCTTCGTCGTCGTTCTCCGGCATGCGCGCCTTGCCGGATGCGGACAGGCGGGCGAGCGCGTCGGTGGCCTTGTTCTCGTCGTGCGGCAGCACCCAGCGGATGAAGGCGCGATCGCCGATGAGGCACCAGTAGGCGGAGTCGACGCCGTCGATCGGCGCGGTCGGAGCGATCGACTCGTTGGCGTCCTCCATCGAGACGGAGGCCTCTTCGCCGATCTCGTGCTCTTCGGGGATCCAGAAGTCGAACGTCTCGTGGACGGTCGGTTCGAACGTCGTGCTCGTGATGATGTCCTGCAAACGCGGCGTCGCGGCGCTGACGCGCGGCGGTGCGGGCAGCGGCTGGCCGTTCTCGAGCTGCGTGACAGCGATGAGCTGCGCGGCGAGGTCGCGGCTCGCGTCGCCGGATCCACCGCCCGTCTGCAGCGCCACCATCATGTCGCCGTCCTCGCGACGCAGGCCGGGCCACGCCATCGGCAGGATCGTCGCGATGACCGCCTCGTGCTCCTGCCCGTCGACCTCGAAGGTGACCTTTGCCGTCGCCGACGGGACGATCTCACGCATCGCCACCCAGTCCGTCTCACCTGCGAGGCCCTCGAATGGACGCGCGACGAACGGCGCCGGCATCTGCGACGGATCGAGCGGACGCTTGTTCTCTTTGCCCTTGCGGCGTGAAGCCTTACCCATGGTCGATGAGTCTAGTGATGTCGCGTGCCCGCGGCGGCGCGATGCGTCATCTCGCTGCGGTAGTGGAACGTCGTCAGGCGCGCGCCGCGTCGGCTGGGGCCACACGCGTGTCGCAGCGGGCGCCTCTGCCGAGCGTGCGAGGCCGATGCGCCGCAAGACGCGCAGAGAAATGTTTGGGC
>NZ_LSJT01000064.1:0-1321 GCF_001556795.1 Dermacoccus sp. CCH2-D9 | reverse complement strand
GTGAATCGCCCCGGGTTCGGTGGAGGCTGTCATTCAACGCGAGGATGGACAGCATGGCAGCACCACGGAAGTACCCGGCAGAGCTTCAAGAGCGCGCGACACGTCTCGCGATCAAAGCTCGCCAAGATCCGGAACGGCGACGAGGAGCAGTACGCAGGGTGGCCGAGCAGCTCGGTGTGAATCCCGAGACCCTGCGCAACTGGGTGAGTCAGGCAGAAGTCGATGCCGGCACCCGCCCCGGTGTGACGACGAGCGAGCACGAACGCCTGCTCGAACTCGAGCGGGAGAACCGCGAGCTACGGCGCGCGAACGCCATCCTGCGATCGGCGTCGGCTTTCTTCGCGGCGGAGCTCGACCGCCCACATCACTGATCGTGGAGTTCATCGACGATCGCAAGCATGAGTTCGGTGTCGAGCCGATCTGTCGCACCCTCACCGAGGCTGGGGTCAAGATCGCACCGAGCACGTACTACGCCGCGAAGACGCGCCCGCCGTCGCCGCGAGCGGTTCGCGACGTAGAAATGGCGGCGCAGATTCGCCGGGTTCACAAGGACAACTACGGCGTGTACGGCGCCCGCAAGGTCCATGCTGAACTCGTGCGTGAAGGCATCACCGTGGCGCGTTGCACCGTGGAACGTCTCATGCGTGCTGCGGGCCTGCGCGGCGTCAGTCGCGCGAAGGGACCCCGCACCACGATTCCTGGGCGTGGCCCGGATGATCGTCCGGACTTGGTCGAGCGGGACTTCACCGCGTCGGCGCCGAACGAGTTGTGGGTCGCGGACATCACGTACTGCCGAACATTCAGTGGATGGGCTTACGCCGCGTTCGTCATCGACGTCTACTCGCGCCGTGTCGTGGGCTGGCAGGTGTCGAAATCGCTGCGCACCGACCTGGCGTTGGACGCCCTGGACATGGGGTTGTGGACCCGTCAACGTGACGGGCAGGACGTGACGGGGCTGAGGCACCACAGCGACAGGGGCGTTCAGTATGTCGCAGTTCGCTACACGCAGCGTCTTGGTGAGGCCGGTGCGGTCGCGTCCGTCGGATCGACGGGCGATTCGTACGACAACGCCCTGGCGGAGGCGTTCAACTCGTTGTTCAAGGCTGAACTCGTGCGAAACCGTGGCCCGTGGAAGAACATCGACGAGTTGGAGATCGCGATCGCGGAGTACGTCGACTGGTTCAACCACAAGCGCTTGCACGGCGAGATCGGGCTCGTCCCGCCGGTCGAGTTCGAGCAGGCTTACTACGATCAGCAGCACACCGTTGCGGCGCCCGCCGAAACGGCATTACTCAGCCTCTAACAAACCCGGGGCGATTCA
>NZ_LSJT01000063.1:0-3183 GCF_001556795.1 Dermacoccus sp. CCH2-D9 | reverse complement strand
ACGCGTCGTGCTCGCGAGGGCCGCCATGCCCGTCGGGGCGGGGGCGGGGCTGACGAGGGTCACGGGGATCATTCGGCTGCGGCACCCCTCGAGGTTAGACAACGGCGCTGTGTTTTTCGGGGCAGCGCCACGCGGGGCGAGCAGGTCGGGGCCCCGCCGCACGCGCCCTGGCCCCCGGTAGGCTGACGAACGCATCCGCGCCGCCGCGGGCCCAGGACGGGGCCGCCGACGGCGCACCGAGCTCGATCAGGAGACGTCGTTCCGTGTCAGATGAGCATTCGCCCGCCGCACAACCGGCCGGAGCCGACGACGGGGAACGTCGCGGCATCTCCGTCTTCATGCCGATCCTCGACGAGGAGAAGCACCTCGCCGAGTCGGTGCGCGCCATCCTCGCGCAGGAATACGACGGCCCGCTCGAGGTCGTCCTCGCCATCGGGCCGTGCCACGACCGAACGTGGGACGTCGCGCGCGAGCTCGCAGACGCCGACGATCGCATCACCCTCGTCGAGAACCCCACGGGCCGCACGCCGGACGGCCTCAACGCCGCGCTCGCTGCGACGCGCCACGACATCCTCGTACGCGTCGACGGCCACGGCATCCTCTCGCCGGGCTACCTGCGCACGGTCGAGCGGCTGCTCGCCGAGACGGGCGCCGCGAACGTCGGCGGCATCATGGACGCTGAGGGAACGACCGACTTCGAGCAGGCCGTCGAGTGCGCGATGAAGTCGAAGATCGGCGTCGGGGGCGTGAAGTTCAAGCAAGGCGGTGACGCCGGCGCGGTCGAGACGGTCTACCTCGGCAACTTCGCGCGCGAGTGGATCGAGCGCGTCGGGATGTACGACCCGCGCTACACGCGGGCACAGGACTGGGAGATGAACTACCGCATCCGCCGCGCGGGCGGCACCGTCTGGTTCACCCCCGAACTGCGCGTCACCTATCGTCCGCGGGCGAGCTTCAAGGCGCTCGCCAAGCAGTACTTCGAGTACGGCATGTGGCGTCGCGTCGTCGCGCGTCAGCACAAGGGGTCGATCAACCTGCGCTATCTCGCGCCGCCCGTCGCGGTCGTCGGTGTCGTCGGGGGTGCTGCGCTCGGCGCGTTCTGGCGCCCGGCGCTCGCAGCGCCGCTCGGGTACGCGGCCCTCGTCACCGCCGGAGGCGTGCACGCGGCGCGCGGGCGCGACGCGGCCGTCGTCGTCCGCATGCCGGCCGTGCTCGCGACGATGCACCTGGCCTGGGGCCTGGGCTTCCTCACCTCCCGCGTCGAGCTCGAACCCGCCGAACCGGGGCAGGCCCCGCGAGCCTGAGCGAACTCCCAGCGCGTGCTCGGTAGGCTGAGATGCCTGCGTCGTGGCACCGCCAGGTGCCGCTGCCCTCGAGCCGGTGGGCGAAGCAGCTGGTCAGCATGAAGGAAGACATGAACTCATCGAACCGCTTGGCGCGGATCTGGGACCATCGAGCGACGCTCGACACCCTCGTCCGACGTGACCTTCGCGTGCGTTATTCGCGCTCGGCGTTGGGTTACCTCTGGACCCTGATCGACCCCCTCGCCATGGCGCTGGTCTACTCGTTCGTCTTCGGCGTCATCTGGGCGAGCGACCCCTCACCGGGTGAGCCGATGGCTCAGCGGTTCAAGAACACCGACGGTGTGCCGATCGTGCTCTTCATCGTCGCCGGCATGCTCGCCTGGAACTGGTTCAACAACGTCATCAACGAGAGCGCGCGAGCGCTCTACGCGGAGCGGTTGCTCGTCCGCTCGACGAACCTTCCGCGCGAGTTGTGGGTGGCGCGCGTGGTCATCTCCAAGGGCATCGAGCACCTGCTGTCACTGCCGATCCTCATCGGATTCATGCTCTACTACTGGGCCAACGGGGAGGTGCAGCTCAGCTGGGAGCTGGTGTACTGGATCCCGGCGCTGCTCATCCAGTTCATCCTGCTCATGGGCATGGGCCTCGTCATCGCCCCGGTGGCAGCGCTCGTCGACGACTTCATCCGGATCGTCCGCATCATCCTGCGCGTGCTGTTCTACCTGACACCCATCATCTACTCGATCCATCTGCTCGCCGAGAAGGCCTCGCAGCACGGGTTCGGCTGGGCGACGACGCTCATGCAGATCAACCCGCTCACCGGCATCATCGACATGTACCGGGCGGGCTTCGTCAGCGAGCACGGACCCGACTGGCACAGCTGGATCTTCGCCTTCGTCCTCTCGCTCGGGTGGCTCGCCTTCGGCTCCTGGGTGTTCCGCAAGCTCGAGCCCGCGATCCTCAAGGAGATCTGAGATGCCCGTCGAATGGCAGACCCCCGAGGGCAAGCCGGTCATCGAGGTCGACGACCTGGGCGTCGAGTTCCTCAAGGGCCGCAAGCGCAACCTGTCGCTGCGCGAGATCATCTACAAGCGCAAGACCTCCTACGACAAGGAGACGTTCTGGGCGCTGCGCAACGTCTCGTTCGACGTCGGCCGTGGGGAGGCCGTCGGTCTCGTCGGGGCCAACGGTGGCGGCAAGTCGACGCTGCTCAAGATGATCGCCGGCACCTTGCTTCCCGACGAGGGCTCAGCGCGCATCCACGAGGGCGTCGCCCCAATGATCGAACTCACCGGTGGCTTCATCGGCGAGTTGTCGGCTCGCGAGAACATCTACCTCATGGCCGGCCTGCACGGCATGAAGAAGGAGACGGTCGACGAGCGATTCGACGACATCGTCAAGTTCGCCGGGCCGCAGGTGCAGCGGGGGCTCGACCTGCCGTTCCGCCACTTCAGCTCCGGCATGCAGGTGCGGCTAGGCTTCTCCGTCATCACGCAGCTCGACGAGCCCATCCTCCTCGTCGACGAGGTGCTCGCCGTCGGCGACCGCGCCTTCCGCGAGCAGTGCTACGAGCGGATGGAAGGGCTTCTCGCCGAGGGACGCACGCTGTTCCTCGTCAGCCACTCCGAAGGTGACCTCACGCGCTTCTGCACGCGCGGCATCTACCTGCAGGGCGGCACCCTCGTCGGCGACGGGCCGATGAAGGAGATCATCGACCGTTACAACAAGGATCTCGACGCCGGCGTCAGCTGACCTACCTGCGATTCCCGTCCCCATCGGCGATCTTCGTCCACATTCGCGAATCGCGTCCACCTTCGCGATTTCCCCTAAGTGCCAGCCTGGTCGTGAGTCACTTGTGTTGAGGAGGCGTGGTGTTCAC